>CALUJT010000092.1 GCA_944321005.1 uncultured Atopobiaceae bacterium
CGGACCTGAACCGTACGCGTCTGCCAATTCCACCACGCCCGCGTGCGAAGGCAATTCTAACGCAAGCGTCGCCAGCTGCCAAGGGGTTTTCTTCAAGAACGGCCCCTGGGGGTCGCAGCGCGGCCACGAACCAGCCGGGGCGGGGTAGAATAGCCCCACCACGGCACACGCAGCACAAACGAAGGAGGGGCCGTGAGCACGTCCACGCCACCAGAGGCGCGCGCGGCAGCGCCGCAGCAGCAGGGGGCCGCCCCCCGCGACGAGGTCCTCCTGGGCAGGTACCGCATCATAGAGCGCCGGGGCACCGGCGGCTTTGGCGCCGTGTGCACCTGCTGGGACCTGCGCCTCCAGCGGCGCGTTGCCATCAAGCGCATGCCCATCGTGGACGCGGCGGCAACGACCACGGCCGAGGAGGCCCTGGCGGAGGCCCGCACCGCCTGCATGCTCGCGCACCCCAACATCGTCACGGTCTTCGACTTCGAGTCGGACGGCACCTACGCCTATCTCGTCATGGAGTACGTCGACGGGCTCAACCTCGCCGAGCTTCTCGCCCGCGTGGAGGGGGGCCGCCTCACCCCCGAGGAGTGCGCCCACGTCCTGGACTCCGTCACCAGGGCCCTTGCCTTTGCGCACGAGAACCTGGTCCTCCACCTGGACATCAAGCCCACGAACATCATGGTCGACCGGCGCGGGGTGGTTAAGCTCGCGGACTTTGGCATGGCCACGCTCGCCTCGGCCGCGGGCTACGGGGGCGCGCGCGGCGGGACCGTGGGCTACATGCCCCCCGAGCAGATACAGGGCATGCTGGTGGACGAGCGCGCGGACGTCTTCTCGCTCGCCGTGGTGGTGTGGCAGGCCCTCACCGGGCAGTGCCCCTTCGGCGCGGAGTCCGCCGCGGCCTCGCTCAAGAAGATCGAGCACGGGCCCGCGCGCCCCCTCCAGAGGGACTGCCCGGAGCTCTCCGGTGACCCCGAGCTCGCGCTCTCCTCCGCCGTCTCCGCCTATCCCGCGGACCGGCCCGCGGACGTCCGCGACCTCGCCGACGAGCTCCTCCCCTTCCTCGGGGACCCCCGCGAGGGCGCCGAGTCGCTCCGGGAGCTCGTCGAGCAGGCCGAGAAGGACGACGGCTCGCTGGACTCCACGCGAAGCGACGACCTCCCTCCTCTCCTCTTCCGCATGCCCTGGCTGCCCGGCGCCGTGGCGCGCTGCACGACCGCGCTGGCCGTCTTCTCGGTGGCGCGGCTCGTCCTCCCCGCGCTCCCGGGCACCACCGGACAGCTCGTCTCCGTGGCCGCGCTCGCGGGCGCTGCCGCCTCCGCCCTCTGGCCGCCCCTGGGCTCCGCCCTCGTGGGGCTCCTGCTCGTGGCGGCCCTCGGCCTCGCGGGCCCCACGCCGGCGAGCTTCCCCCTCGCGTTCTTCTCGGCCGTGGCGCTCGGCGCCTGGTGGATCCTCGTGGGGAGGAGGGGCAGGCTCACGAGCCTGACCGCGCTCCTTCCGTGCTGCCTTCCCTCCCCCGTGACGGGGGCCGCGCTGGCGGGCTACGCGCTGCGACCGCTGCCGGCGGCGGCAACGGCCCTGGCGGGCTACGCCCTCGGCACGCTCTTCCACCTCGCCGTGTCGCGGGGCTTCGTCGCCACCTCCGTGGCGGCGGACCTCGCGGCGCTCGCCGCCGGGCCGCGCCTGTGGGTGGTCGCCGCGGGGTGTGCGGCGTGCGGGCTCGTGAGCTCCGCCGTCTCCTCGAGGGGGACGGTGGCCTCGGGCGTCGTGGGGCAGGCACTCGGCCTCGCGTGCCTCCTGGGCTCTGAGGTTCTCGCAGCTAGAATGGAGAATGACGGTATATGGGCCTCCCTCGACGGAGAGGCCGTCCTGCTTGCGGTACTCTTGTTTGTGCTTTTGTGCATTGCGACGGCCCTCGGAGGGCCGCTCGTGGAGGATATGGAAGGCGAGGATACGTGACATGAGCTTCCTCAGTGATTTCGAGGGGCGCATAGGCTCCGTGTTCGGGGCGGCCCCCCAGGGATACACCGAGCCCTTCTCCTTCAAGAAGCTCGCCAAGCGCGCCGCGCGCGAGATGGAGAACGAGACCTACGAGATCGACGGCGTGGACACCGCGCCGGCCCTCTACACGGTGCTCGTCTCCGCGTCGGACGACTCCCTCATGCGCCCCCTCTACGAGCAGATCACCTACGAGGTGTCCGCCTTCGTGACCGCCCAGGCCCAGAAGCGCGGCTACGCCTTCGTGGGAAGCCCGCTCGTGCGCTTCATGGTCGACCCCTCCCTGCGCTCCGGCAAGTTCGCCGTGTTCGCGGAGAACGTGGACGCCCGCACCCTCAACCGCCTGCGCGAGGAGGAGCGTGCCTTCCTGGCCGGAAACTCGAGCTCGGGCGGCGCGGCGGCCCAGATCAACCGCCGCCCCTCCGCGCCCACGCCGCGACAGCGCGCCGACGCCGCGGACCGCGCGCCCGCCAGGCCCCAGCCGGAGCCCGCCCCCGTCTCGGGCACGGACGCCGGCCTCGACGTCATGCCCTCGGACTTTGACGTGGCGCCCGCATCCGTGGCCTCCGCGTCCGAGTCCACGCCCATGCCCATCCCCATGGCGGCGGACACGCCGCTCGTGGCGCCCTCGAGCAGGCACGCCGCCGTTCCCGTGCCGCAGACGCAGCGCCGCAGCGTCCCTCTCGTGGACGTGCGCAGGGGCGTCGGCGCCGAGGCGGTCGCCGGCGTGGCCACGGCAGGCTCCCCCATCGCCGCGGCCATGGACGCCGCGCCGCAGCACGCGCGCGGCGTTGAGGACGATGCGGCCTCCTGCCTGCTGATCGACCGCCAGACCGGCCGCACCTTCACCGCCAAGGCCCCCTCCACCGTCATAGGGCGCGAGCGCTCCAAGGCGGGCATAGTCCTGCGCGACCCCAACGTCTCGCGCGCCCATGCCGAGCTCTCCTTCGACGGGCGCGACTGGCGCATCACCGACCTCAACTCCACCAACGGCACGCTCGTGAACGACGTCGACGTCCACGACTGCGTGCTGCGCGACGGAGACCTCGTCACCCTCGGCCTCGTGAACCTCGAGTTCAGGGAGAACCGCCGATGATCGACCTCGTCCTGTTTGCGGGACGCGTCCTTCTCATCGTCGTCCTCTACATCTTCCTGTTTGCCGTCATGCGCTCGGGCGTGGGCCTCGTGCGCGGGCAGCGCCGCGACGCCGCCATATGGTCCGTCGACGTCGAGAAGGGCACGCGCTCGCTCCGCGGCCTGCACGTCGACATCCTCGGCCCCGTGGTCATAGGGCGCTCCCCCTCCTCCGACATCGTCATCGACGAGCCGTACGTCTCGTCCTCTCACGCCCGCTTCACGCTCCAGGGCCCCGCCCTCGTGCTCGAGGACCTTGGCTCCACCAACGGCACCATGGTCAACGGCCACCCCATCGACCAGCCGGTCACCCTGAGGGAGGCTGACGAGGTCCAGGTGGGCGACACCATCATGAGGGTGAGTCGCGGATGACGGCCGAGGAGCTACAGGCAGCCCCCGTCGAGGAGCCCGTCAACGCCCCCGGTCGCGCCGAGATGCCCGTCGAGGGCCGCGCCGGCGCGGACGCCGTGTCCGGCGCCAACGATTTCATCTCGTGGGGCGCGCGCAGCGACGTGGGCCTGGTCCGCGGCCACAACGAGGACTCCTTTCTCCTGAGGGCGCCGCTCTTCGTGGTGTCCGACGGCATGGGCGGGCACGCGGCCGGTGAGGTCGCGAGCTCCATCGCCGTGGAGACCGTGGGCGAGCTCGCCCCCGGCACGGCTGACGACGTTCTTCTTGGCGCTGCCGTCGAGGCCGCCAACAAGGCCGTCATCAGGGGCGCCGAGGAGGGCATCGGGAAGCCCGGGATGGGCTGCACGGCAACGGCCGTCCTCGTCGAGAAGAACCACATGGCCGTGGCCCACGTGGGAGACTCGCGGGTCTACCTCCTCCACCAGGGGACGCTCGTGCGCATCACGCACGACCACTCGTACGTGGAGGAGCTCGTCGACTCGGGGCAGATAACCGCGGACGAGGCCCGGACGCACCCCTCGCGCTCCATCATCACGCGCGCCCTGGGCTCCGACCCGGACATGTACGCGGACCACTTCACCCTCGAGGTCAACACCGGGGACCGGATCATCCTGTGCTCGGACGGCCTCTCCAGCATGATCTCCGACAGCGAGATGGAGTCGCTCGCCGTCTCCAGCGCCACGCCCCAGCAGGCCGCGGACAACCTCGTGGCCGCCGCCCTCACGGCGGGCGGGGCGGACAACGTGACCGTCGTGGTGGCGGACGTCCTCAACGACGGCCTCGCCGCCGAGGCGCGCAAGAGGCTCGCCCGCGGCGCCGCCTTCGTGACCGGCGTCATCGCGGCCATGCTCGCCGTGGTGGCCGTCATAGCCTTCGCCTTCATCCGCAGCGAGTGGTACCTCGCGCCCAACGGGAGCACCGTGGCCATCTACCGCGGCATCCAGGGCGACTTCCTGGGCATACCGCTAAACGAGCTCGTGGGAACGAGCGCCGTGGAGGTGAGCGACCTGCCCGCCGCCATCCAGGACCAGCTCAAGGGCGGCATCCGCGTGCAGAACGAGGACGCCGCCTTCGAGACCATAGACTCCTACCACCGCCAGATCGACGCCGAGGCGGAGCGTGCCGCGCAGATCGCCGAGGAGGCGACCGCGGGGAGCTCGCAGGCCGCCGCGCCCGAGAACGGCGGCGCCGACGACGCGGGCGACGGGGCGGCCGCGGGCGCCCCCGAGGGCGAGACAGCGGAAGGGGGCGAGTAGCATGGCGTTTCGCAAGAGGCGCTACTCCGGCGGCCAGTCCCGAGCGGAGGTGGCGGCCATGGCCTCCTCGTCCTTCTCGCCCGTGGTGGAGAGGGAGCGCGGGCTCTCCAGAAGAAACACCGAGCTCTTCCTGCTGCTGCTCGCGGCGGTGCCGGTGCTTCTGCTCTACGCCCTCTACGTGGTCAACTCGGGCGTCGCGCTCTCCCCGTCCACGCTCGCGGTCCCCCTGGGGCTTCTCGGCGCGTTCGCGGCGGCGCACGTCGCCATACGCTTCCTGGCCCCCGGGGCCGACCCGGCCATCCTCCCCATAGTCTTTGCCCTCTCGGGCACGGGCATCACCTTCCTCACGCGGCTCGCCCCGGCGCTCGCCATCAACCAGGTGGTGTGGCTCTTCGTCTCCGTGTGCGCGATGGTGGCGGTGCTGGCCGTCGTGCGCAACCTCGACCGGCTCGCCGGCTACAAGTACACGCTCGGCCTCGTGGGCATCGTGCTCCTGGTGCTGCCCATGCTCGTGGGCACCGAGCGCGGAGGCTCCAAGCTCTGGGTCTACATCGGCGGCTTTGGCTTCCAGCCCGGCGAGTTCGCAAAGATCGCGCTCGTGCTCTTCCTCGCGTTCTACCTGGCCGCCAACAGGGAGGCCCTCTCCGCGTCCATGCACCGCTTTGGGCCCCTCAGCCTGCCGCGCCTGCGGATGCTGCTCCCCCTCTTCGTGATGTGGGGCGTGAGCCTGCTCGTGGTGGTCTTCGAGACCGACCTCGGCAGCGCCCTCCTCTTCTTCACCTTCTTCCTCATCATGCTCTACGTCTCCACCGGCCGGGCGAGCTACGTCGTCGTGAGCCTGCTGCTCCTCGCGGTGGGCGGCGTGGCGTGCTACCACCTCTTCGGGCACGTCCAGACGCGCGTGAACATCTGGATCGACCCCTGGGCGGACGCCTCGGGCGGCGGCTACCAGATCGTGCAGTCGCTCTACTCGCTCGCGGACGGCGGGCTCGTGGGCACGGGCATCGGCAAGGGCCTCGCGACCCTCATCCCCGTGGTCGAGTCCGACTTCATCTTCTCCGCCATGGGCGAGGAGATGGGCCTCCTGGGCTCCGCCGGCATCCTGATGCTCTACCTGCTCCTCTGCGTCCGCGGCCTCGCCACGGCGGCCCGCGCCAAGTCCGACACCTCGGCCTTCGCGGCCGTGGGCCTCACGAGCGCCCTCGTGTTCCAGGCCTTCCTCATCGTGGGCGGCGTGACCAAGCTCCTGCCGCTCACGGGCGTGACCCTGCCCTTCATGAGCCAGGGCGGCACGTCCCTTCTCGCCTGCTTCGTCATCGTGGGCCTGCTCCTGCGCGCGGGCGACGAGGGCACGGGGCACGGCACCGAGATGGCGAGCGGCCTCGCGGACGGCGAGAAGAACGTGGACCCGGTCCTCTCCCTCACCGGCAGGATCGGCGGGGCGGGCGCGCACGCGAGCTCGGTCGTGCGCGGCAGCCACGCGCGCGGGAGCTTCTCGCTGCAGACCGCCGAGTCCGGCCTTCTGGGACGCGTGGCGCTGGGCAAGCGCCTCACGAACCTCATCACGGTCTTCGCCGTGCTCTTTGCCGTGCTCATAGCCAATCTCACGTACGTGATGGAGGTCGACGCGCAGCGCATCCGCGACCTCCCCACCAACAACCACACCATCGCGCGCAGCGCCTACGTGCAGCGCGGCGCCATCATCACCTCCGACGGAGTCACCCTCGCCGAGAGCACCCTGCAATCGGACGGCACCTACGCGCGCACCTACCCCCAGGGCAGCCTCGCGCGGCACACGGTGGGCTACGTCTCCACCCAGTACGGCAGCTCCGGCATAGAGTCCACCATGAACGACACCCTCACGGGCCACTCGGACTACTCCAACTGGAGGAGCGCCCTCTACTCGCTCGCCGGCGTCCAGCAGCCCGGGTCCACGGTGGCGCTCACCATCAACTCGCAGATCCAGCACGCGGCGGAGGAGGCCCTTCAGGGCTACACGGGCGCCATCGTGATCCTGGACCCCAAGACGGGCGCCGTCCTGGCCAAGGCCTCGAGCCCCACCTACACGGTGGACGAGCTCGACACGGTCATGGCGTCCGGCTCCAACGGCGAGCTCCTGGACCGCGCGACCCAGGCGCTCTACGCTCCGGGCTCCACCTTCAAGGCGCTCACCCTCTCCGCCGCCCTCGACTCCGGCACCACGGAGCTCGACCGCACCTACGACGCCGACTCCCCCATCGAGATCGGTGGCGGGGAGCTCACCAACTACGGAGGGGACTCCTACGGCGAGCTCAGCCTCGCCGAGGCCTTCGCCCTCTCCTCCAACACCGCCTTCGGGCAGGTGGGCGTCGAGGTGGGGGCGAGCACGCTCGTGAGCTACGCCAACGCCTTCGGCTACGGGAGGGCCGTGGGGCAGGACTTCTCCACCCTGGCCTCCCTCATGCCCGTCGCCTCCGAGATGACGGAGTGGGAGACCGCCTGGGCCGCCTGCGGGCAGCCCGTGGGGCAGCACGCGAGCCCCGCCGGCCCGCAAGCCACCGTCATGCAGAACGCGATGGTGGCACAGGCGGTCGCCAACGGCGGCGTGGTTATGGACCCCTACGTCGTGGACCACGTGCTCTCTCCCGAGGGCGTGGTCACCTCCACGACGCAGGCGCGCTCCCTGGGACAGGCCATCTCCTCCGACACGGCCGAGCAGGTCAAGAGTGCCATGCTCGACGTCGTTGAGAGCGGCACCGGCGTCGCCGCCCAGGTGTACGGAGCCCAGGTGGCGGGCAAGACCGGCACGGCCGAGGTGGAGGGCGGCAACGTCAACTCGCTCTTCATAGGCTTTGCCCCCTACGACAACCCCACCCTCGTGATCTCCATCTGCGTGGAGGGCCAGGGGACCGACGTCGAGGGGCTCGCGGCCTCGCTCGCGGGGCGGGTGCTCACGCGGGCGCTCGCCGTGCAGACCGCGGGGGCGGGCGGATGACGAGACATGATCGACGCGCGCGGAAGACGGGCGCGCTGGGCGGCGCGAGTGCGCCAACGAGACGTACGACACGCGACCACGGTCGCGAGCGGGGATAGGAGAGAGCAATGCCAGGGATGATTCTCGGCGGGCGCTACCAGGTTCAGGACAAGATCGGCACGGGCGGCATGGCCACCGTGTTCCGCGGTCTTGACGAGGTGCTCGGCCGAACCGTCGCCATCAAGACGATGCTTCCGCAGTACGCGAGCGACCCGTCCTTCGCCGCGCGCTTCAAGCAGGAGGCCCAGGCCGCGGCCGCGCTCCAGAGCCCCTACATCGTGAGCGTCTACGACTGGGGCAAGGACGCGGACACGTACTACATCGTCATGGAGTACCTGCGCGGCACGGACCTCAAGAGCGGCATCCGCAAGCACGGCGCGCTCGACTGCAAGAAGGTCGCGCAGATCGGATCGCAGATCGCCCA
>CALUJT010000093.1 GCA_944321005.1 uncultured Atopobiaceae bacterium
ACTACGTGCAGACGATGTTCACCATCATCCTGCCGCAGACCGTGCGCCGCGTGATCCCCACCGTGACGAGCGACTTCATCACCGCGTTCAAGGACACGTCGCTGCTCTCCTCGGTGGGCGTCATGGAGCTCATGATGTTCTCCAAGAACCTCACCACCGTCTCGGGCAACATCACGCCGTACGTGGCCGCCGGCATCTTCTACCTCATCGTCACGCTGCCGCTGATCAAGGTCGTGAGCATCGTAGAGGAGAACATCGCCCGCTCCGAGCGCGGCAGCGGTCCGCGCCCCAAGCGCCGCGCCGACGTCGCCGACAACGCTGCCGCCCAGATCGCGGCCCAGTCCAAGGAGGCCGCCGATGCCTGCTAAGCTGCGTCACCGCGCCCCTGCCATAGAGGTCCCGCCCGCGCTGCCGGCCGACGAGGCCGCGCGCATCGCCTACGCCAACGACCAGGGGCTCACGAGCCACCACTTCACGCCCGGCGAGCACCCCATCGTGCGCATCGAGCACCTCAACAAGAGCTTCGACGACACGCTCGTCCTCAAGGACGTCAACCTCAACGTCTGGCCCGGCGAGGTCGTGGTGGTGCTGGGCCCCTCCGGCTCGGGCAAGTCCACGATGCTGCGCTGCATCAACCTGCTCGAGACGCCGAGCGCCGGCCACATCCTCATCGAGGACGACGAGATCACCAACAAGAACGCGGCGGAGGTCAACAAGCTCCGGCGCGACGTGGGCATGGTCTTCCAGCAGTTCAACCTCTTCCCGCACCTCACGGCCAAGGAGAACGTCATGATCGGCCAGACCAAGGTGCTCAGGCGCTCCAGGGAGGAGGCCGAGGCCGAGGCGCTCCAGCAGCTCGCCGCCGTTGGCCTGGCGGACCGCGCGGACTTCAAGCCCGCGCAGCTCTCCGGCGGCCAGCAGCAGCGCGTGGCCATCGCCCGCGCCGTGGCCATGCATCCCAACGTGCTCCTCTTCGACGAGCCCACCTCCGCCCTCGACCCCGAGCTCGTGCGCGGCGTCCTCGACGTCATGCGCGACCTCGCGGAGAACTCGGGCATGACCATGATTGTGGTCACGCACGAGATGGGCTTCGCGCGCGACGTCGCCGACCGTGTTGTCTTCATGGAGGAGGGCGTCGTGGTGGAGCAGGGCCTGCCCGAGAAGGTCTTCGACCACCCGGAGAACGCCCGCACCGCGGAGTTCCTCGGCAGCATCAACTAGGCTTCCCAGCTGCCGCTCGTTTGAAACCTTTCGTTTCAGAACTGTTAACCGCGCTTTCGAGACCGTTTCCTAGCTGCGGTTCGTTTACGAAGTTCTGACAGCGCCCCCGTATCGTGCGGGGGCGTTGTGCTAATCTTTTCCAATACATGTGCACATTCCCCCGGGAGGCCAAAGGATGCACCACAAGAACATCCTGCTCGTATCCGCCACCACGCGCCTGCACGATCGCATGCGCGAGCTCTCGCATGCCATCGACGTCTCCATCGCGCTCGCGACCGAGGAGACCTTCTCCCAGGCCGTCTCCTCCGGCCACGAGTTCGACCTCGTTATCCTCGACGGCGAGGGCATGAGCCAGGACATCCTCAACGCCGTGGACTCGTTCGTGGCCGAGAACGGCTTCATCCCCATGCTGCTGGTCCAGGACCCCGACAAGCTCTCCACCCTGCGCATGCCCATGCAGGGCAAGAACGACTTCATCCTCTCCACGGCGGCCGTCGCCGAGTTCGAGGTCCGCTGCTCGCTTCTGCTGTGGCCCGGCGAGGAGAGCGCGCCCGCGGACATCGTGACCGTGGACAACATGACCATCAACCTCGCCACCTACCAGGTCTACATTGACGAGAAGCCCGTGGACCTGACCCTCATGGAGTACTCCCTGCTCTCCTTCCTGGCGACCCACCCGTCCCGCGCCTACTCCCGCGAGACGCTCCTCCACCGCGTGTGGGGCTTCGAGTACTGCGGCGGCACGCGCACCGTTGACGTGCACATCCGCCGCGTGCGCTCCAAGGTGGGCCCGCAGGTGGCAAGCCACATCGTCACCATCCGCGGCGTGGGCTACCTCTTCCGCGTGTAGGGTCTCGCGCGGGACCGCGCCCAGCCCGGCGGCGGGTCCGCCTGGGGTCTTGCCCGTTTCAGGGCCTTTCAGTTAACCGAAAGCGTCGTGCCGGGAAGATGGTCTTCTCGGCACGTTTGCCATGGGGCCCGCTCGCGGGGGTACATTCCAACGTGGAAGGCAACCCCGCGCCGCCCGGCGCGAGTCTTTGAAGGAAGGCAGACATGAGCGACTATCCGTTTGACTCCTCCGACCAGAACTCCCAGAACTCCCAGAGCCCCCAGGGCCCTCAGAGCCCGTACGAGCGCGCCGACGGCGCCGGCGCAGCGCCCGCGAGCCAGTCGGGCTCCGGCAGCTCCTCGAGCGGCTCCGCCGGCAGGGTCCCGCCCTCGCCCTTCGAGTCCGTTCCGGGCTTCGACGACGACGCTGTCTCCCGGACCCGCCACGCGCACGCCCATGACGCCCAGGCGCATCACGCCCAGGCCCACGGCGCCCAGACGCAGGCGCAGCCCAAGGTGAGCGTCGAGGGCCCGCTGGCGCCCGCGCCCGAGTCCCCCAGGGAGAAGAAGCCCCGTCCCGGCCTGCGCGCCGCGCTCGCCGGACTTCTGGGCGGCGTCGTGGGCGCGGCGGCGCTCACGGGTGCGCTCTATGCCGGCGGCGTGATCGGGCCCACCACCGTCGTCCGGCAGGGCGGCGCCTCCGGCCAGCAGGTGACCATCAACCCCAGCGACGAGGACACCACCGTCGCCAACGCCGTCGCCGCCAAGGCGCTGCCCTCCGTGGCCACCGTCTACTGCACCTACGCCAACGGCGAGGGCATGGGCTCCGGCGTCATCTACGACACCGAGGGCAACATTATCACCAACAACCACGTGATTGAGAACGCCGAGAGCATCACCGTCACCATCAACGGCAAGAGCTACAGCGCCTCTCTCGTGGGCACCGACCCCTCGAGCGACGTCGCCGTGGTCAAGGCGGACCTCCAGGGCGACTCCGTGACCCCCATGGAGATCGGCAACTCGGACGACCTGCAGGTGGGCGACTGGGTCATGTCAGTTGGCAGCCCCTTCGGCCTCGAGAACTCCGTCTCCCAGGGCATCGTCTCCGCGCTCTCGCGCAACACCCTGCTCGAGAACTCCGAGGGCAACACCCTCTACACCAACCTCATCCAGACCGACGCCACCATCAACCCCGGCAACTCCGGCGGCGCGCTCGTCGACGCCGAGGGCAGGCTCGTGGGCATCTGCACGCTCTTCTCGTCCGACACCGAGAGCTTCGCGGGCATCGGCTACGCCATCCCGGGCAACTACGCCACGGAGATCGCCGACAAGGTCATCGCGGGCGAGACGGTCACCCACGCCTACATCGGCCTCACGATGCAGACCGTGAACGCGCAGAACGCCTTCCGCAACAACCTCTCCGTCGACCAGGGCGCCTACGTGGTCGAGGTCGCCGAGGGCGGCCCCGCGGCGGCGGCCGGCATCCAGACGGGCGACGTCATCACCAAGATCGGCGACGAGAGCATCTCCTCCGCCGACGCGGCCATCCTGGCCGTTCGCTCCCACAGCGAGGGCGAGACCGTGCCCGTGACCGTCATGCGCGGCGACCAGGAGATGACCTTCGACGTGACGCTGGGCTCCGACGAGGCGCTCCAGGAGCAGCGGGAGCAGCAGAACCAGACCGTGAACGTCAACGGCCAGGACGTCTCCCTCGAGGACCTCATCGACCTCTACCAGCAGTATCAGGAGCAGCAGTACAGCCCCTTCGGCGGACGCTAGCGCCCAACAGACAGGCGACTCGGGGACCCGCGGAGCACCTCCGCGGGTCCTCCTTTTGGGCTACCCTAGAGGCAGTCGAGGAAACGGGGGAGCCATGGCAGAGATCAGGTGCCCGCACTGCGGCGAGGTCTTCCAGGTTGACGAGACCGAGTACGCCGAGATCGTGAGGCAGGTGCGCGACGTCGAGTTCAGGCGCGAGCTCGAGGCGCGCGAGCACCTGGCGGAGCGCGAGCGAGCGAGCGCGGTGGAGGCAGCGGAGGCCCGCGCGCGCCAGGAGGCGGAGCGCGGAATGGCCGAGAAGGACGCGGAGCTCGCGCGCCTTCGCGCGGAGGTCGAGCGCGGGAAGGACGCCCTCGCCCTGGAGCGGGCGGCGGCGGAGAGGGACCTCGCCGAGCGCCTGGCCGAGTCCCAGCAGCGCCTGTCTGCCCTCGAGGCGCAGCTCGAGGCGCGCGACGCCTCGTTCGCCGCCGAGAAGGAGCTGGCGGTCGCCCGGGCCACCGGCGAGCAGGGCCAGCGCATCGCCGAGCTCGAGGGCGACCTGCGCGCCGCCAGGCTCGAGCGCGACCAGGTGGAGGCGTCTCTTCGCCAGCAGCTCGTGGAGCAGGCAAACCACAAGGACCAGACCATCCGCGACCGCGAGGACGAGATCGAGCGCCTGCGCAACCAGCGCGCGCGGCTCACGACCAAGCTCATCGGCGAGACGCTGGAGCAGCACTGCGAGATGGAGTTCAACCGCTGGCGCTCGCTCGGCTTCCGCAGCGCCGAGTTCCACAAGGACAACGAGGTCGTGGGCGGCTCAAAGGGCGACTACGTCTTCCGCGAGACGGGTCCCGACGGCGTCGAGGTCGTCTCCATCATGTTTGAGATGAAGAGCGAGGAGGACGCCTCGACCGAGCGGAGCCGCCACAGGAACGAGGACTTCTTCCGCAAGCTCGACCAGGATCGCCGCAACAAGGGGTGCGAGTACGCGGTGCTCGTGTCCCTGCTCGAGCCCGAGAGCGAGCTCTACAACGCCGGCATCGTGGACGTCTCCTACGAGTACGAGAAGATGTACGTCATCCGCCCGCAGTTCTTCATCCCCATGATCACGCTGCTCAGAAACGCCGCGCTCAACGCCGTGGGCTATCGCCGCGAGCTCGCCGAGATCCGCCAGCAGAACATCGACATCACGCGCTTCGAGGACGCCCTCGAGGACTTCAAGGACAAGTTCGGCAGGAACTACGAGAGCGCGAGCCGCAAGTTCAGTGCGGCCATCGAGGAGATAGACAAGGCCATCGCGCGCCTCCAGAAGGTGAAGGAGAACCTCACCTCGTCCGAGAACCAGCTGCGCCTTGCCAACAAGAAGGCCGACGAGCTCACCATAAGAAAGCTCACGTGGAAGAACCCCACCATGCGGGAGAAGTTCGCGGAGGCTCGTGCCGAGGCGGCGGCCGCGGGGGAGAGGGACGCGCCGGCCGATAAGGACGAGAAGGCCGAGAAGGGCGCGGCGGCCGAGAGGGACGACGCCCTGGAGCCCGACGCCGTGGAGTAGGCTTACGCGCGAAGCAGTCCCAGCACGTCTGCGGTGACGCCCTCGACGGTCATGCCGCAGCGGCCGAGAAGGACCTTGGGCTCGTAGCGGTCCTCGAACGCGCGCGGCAGGCCGTAGCAGCGCACGCGCACGTTCTCGCAGGCGAGGGCACGGGCGACGCGCTCCCCAAAGCCGCCCTCGAGGACGCCGTCCTCGAGCGTGACCATCAGGCGGTGGTCGGCGGAGAGCCGGCCGAGCAGGTCCTCGTCGGCGGTCGTGGCCAGGCGCGGGTTCACGACGGTCGCCCTCACGCCGCGCTCCGCCAGGGCGTCCGCGACCTTCTCGCCCAGCGGGAGGAGGTCTCCCAGGGCGAGGAGCGCCACGTCGCAGCCGCGCCGCACGACCTCCCAGCCGCGCGCGTAGCCGGCGGCGGGCCGCTCGAAGCCGGGGCGGGACTCCACGCTCGCCACGGGCACGCGGATGGCCACGGGGCCGTCCTCCTGCTCGAGCGCCCACGAGAGCATGTCGAGGTACTCCTCGCGGCAGGTGGGGGCGAGGTAGGGGAGGCCCGGCATGGCGCCGAGCATGGGGATGTCAAAGAAGCCGAGGTGCGTGGCGTCGGTGGTGCCAAAGGCCGACGCGCCAAAGACCAGCAGCACCGCGGGCACGGCGTTGAGGCAGAGGTCGTGCCAGAGCTCGTCGTAGGCGCGCTGGAGGAACGTGGCGTAGACGCCCAGCACGGGGCGGGCGCCCCCGCGGGCGAGCCCCGTCACGTAGGTGACGGCGTGCTCCTCGGCGATGCCCACGTCCACGAAGCGGCTGCCCGCGCGCTCGCGCATCTCGGGCGTGAAGCCCATGATGTAGGGGGTCGCCGCGCTCACGGCAACGAGGCGCTGGTCGCAGGCCATCCGCTCCGCAAGATACGCGCCCGTTATCCGGGCGTAGTCCTCGCTCGCGCCGGGGACGGCCGGGGCGCCGGTGGCCACGTCAAAGGGCACGGCGTGGTGCCAGCTCTCGGGGTCGGCGACGGCCGGGGCGTAGCCTCGGCCCTTCTGGGTGTGCACGTGCAGCACCACGGGGTGGTCGCAGCCGCGCAGCTCGGAGAGCGCGGCCTCCACGGCGGAGACGTCGTGCCCCTCCCCGAGGTAGCGGTAGTCGAAGCCCAGGGCGCGGAAGACGTTGTGGGCCGCGGCGCCGCGGGTGGCGCGGAGCTCGGCGAGGTTGCGGTAGATGCCGCCGTGGTTGGGGGCGATGGACCACTCGTTGTCGTTTATGACCACGATGATGCCGCTGCCCAGGGCGGCGGCGTTGTCGAGCCCCTCGAAGGCGAGCCCGCCCGAGAGCGAGCCGTCACCGATGACGGCCACCACGTCGTACTTCTCGCCCGCGAGGTCGCGCGCGGTGGCGAGGCCGCAGGCGAGGCTCGCGGAGGTGGAGGTGTGGCCCATGGCAAAGAGGTCGTGCTCGGACTCGCGCGGGTTTGAGAACCCGGAGACGTCCTCGTAGTGCGCCGGGTCGAGAAACGCGCGGGCGCGCCCGGTGAGCATCTTGTGGGGGTAGGTCTGGTGCGAGACGTCGAAGACCACCTTGTCGCGCGGCGTCTCGAAGACGCGGTGGATCGCCACGGTGAGCTCGACGACGGCGAGGTTTGACCCCATGTGGCCGCCCACGGCCGCAGAGCTCTCGATGACGGCGTGTCGAATCTCCTCGCAGAGGGCGGGGAGGGCGGAGGCGGGGAGGGCCCGGACGTCGCTCGGAGCCTTGATGCGCTCGAGGTACATGCTCTCCCTCCCATTCCTTTCCATCGTCAGTCGCGACTTACTAGCTTCTCACATTTGGGTTGCCGAGTTGTGTTGCGTCTGCGGAAAGGGCACCCGGGGACGCAGCTCGCCGAAACGCTGGTGCCACCCGGGGGTGCGGCCCCCGGGGACAGGTACACTCTGCATATCTGAGCGTCGAGACCCGAGAGGAACAAGCGACATGTCACACATCGTCATCACGGCCGAGACCGGCTGCGACATCCCCGCCGCCGAGGCCGCCGAGCTCGGCATCGTGCTCGTCCCCATGCACGTGTCCCTGGGGAGCAGGACCATCGACGACGGAGAGCTCACCTCCGCCGAGATGCTCGAGCAGTGCCGTCAGCTCGGCGTTCTGCCCAAGACGAGCGGCTGCACCCCGGGCGACTTCCAGGTGGTCTTTGACCGCATCCACGAGACGGACCCCGACGCGCAGATCCTCCACCTCGCTTACTCGGCGGTGACGACCTGCTCCCTGGAGTCCGCCATCGCCGCCGCGCAGGGCCGCGGCTACGTCACCGCCGTCGACACCGCGCACGTGACCATAGGGCAGGGCCTCGTCGTTCGCGAGACGAGCCGCTGGGTGGCGGCGCACCCCGGGGCAACGGTTGCCGAGGCGCGCGCCTTTGCCGAGGACCTCTCCTCCCGCATGCGCATGGCGTTTCTGCCCGGGGACCTGGGCTACCTGCGCGCGGGCGGCCGCCTCTCCAACGCGGCCTTCCTGGGCGCGACGCTGCTCAAGATCAAGCCGGTCGTGGAGCTTCTGGAGGGCAAGCTCGTGGCAACCAAGAAGCTGCGCGGCTCCATGTCCTCCGCCTCGCTCGCCCTGGTGGACTACCTCGCCCTGCGCGAGGAGTTCGACCCCGCGCGCATCGTCTTCGTGAAGTCCCCGGGCCTGCCGGACCAGGTGCGCGACCTCGTGACCGACCACGCGCGCGACCTGGGCTTCCAAGAGGTCGAGTGGTACGAGACCGGCAACGTCATCACCTCGCACTGCGGGCCGGGCGCCCTCGGCGTGGCCTTCGCGGCGAGGGGGTAGCGGCTACGCCACCCGCACGAGGTTGCGCGGCTCCTCGCCCGCCCGGAGACGCC
>CALUJT010000094.1 GCA_944321005.1 uncultured Atopobiaceae bacterium
ATCCTCGCCGGAGCCGCCGCGCTCGCCGCGCTCCCCAGGGAGCGTGCCTCCCGCTCGCCCGGCCTCCTCACACGTGCGGTCGTGAGGAGGGCCCTGGTTGGGCTGAGGGCGCTCGGCGGGACGCGGCTCGTGGGGTGGGCGCTCTCCACGGGGCCGGGTGGGCGGCTGGCGCGCGAGCTCGCGTCTGCGCAGGTCCTCGTCCTGCTGGGGGCGGGTCCCGCGGAGGTCGCGGCGGCGGTGGCGTGCGGGGTCCTCGCTGCGTCGATCGCCTGCGGGCTGCTCCTGGCGTCCCCGATTGCGGCCCTCGCGTGCGGCGCGGGGCTCGTGGCCCTCGTCGTTGCCCGGGACGCCTCGGCGCGGCAGCGCCTGAGGCGCGAGGTGCTGGGGGAGATGCCCGGCGTGTACCGGACGCTCTCCGTGGCCATGGCGTCGGGGCAGACGCTCGCCCAGGCCGTCGAGTATGTGGGGTCGCACGAGCGCGGCCCGGCCGCCGCGGTCTTCGCGCGGATGTCCCTGCGGCTGCGCTGCGGCGTGGCCACGGAGGACGCGGTGAGGTCGCTTTGCGGCGAGCTCGACGTTCCCGGCGCCGAGCTTCTCGCCGCGGCGCTCGTGATCTCCCATCGGACGGGGAGTCCGCTGCGCGACCTCCTGCTTCGCTCGGCGCGGCTGGCGGAGCGGCAGGGGGAGTTCGAGCGGCTCCTCTCCGTCAAGACGGCCCAGGTGAGGCTCTCCGTGAGGATCGTGTGCCTGCTGCCCGTGGTGATGGTAGGGGTTCTCGCGCTCGTCTCGCCCGACTTCCAGAAGGGGCTCCTCACCCCCTCGGGCGTGGGGTGCGTGTCCGTGGCGCTGGTGCTCGACGGCGTGGCGCTCCTGCTCATCCGAAGGCTCATGAGGGGGGTGATGTGAGATGGACGCCACGCGGGCGGCCCTCGTGGCGGCGGTCTTCGCCCTGGTGCTCCTGGGGGCGTTCGTCCTCTCGGGGGAGCGCTGGAGGCTCCGGCGCCCGCCCGTCCACCCGGCGCTTGCGCGAGCTCTCGCCCGCGCCGGGCGGCTGGCCCCCGTCAGGCGCGCGCGGGCGGCGGAGGGCCGTGCGCGCAGGCGCTCGGAGTGCCTGGCCGAGCTGCCCGTCATGCTCGACGTGGTAACGCTCGGGCTCTCGGCCGGGCTGTCGTTCGACTCCTCACTCGAGCTCTACTGCGAGCGCTACCGGAGCGAGCTCTCGCGGTCCCTCTCCGAGGCGATGCTCAGCTGGAGAATCGGCGCGCGGCCGCGCGAGGAGGCGCTCGCGCTGGTGGCGGACGAGGCGGACGTCTCCGCGCTGAGGAGGTTCGCCGCCGTGGTGTCCGAGGCCCTGGCGTTTGGGGCGCCCCTGGCGGAGGCGCTCGAGCAGCAGGCCCAGGCCATCCGGGAGGAGCAGCGCTCGCAGGTGGAGGAGGAGATCGAGAAGGTCCCGGTGAAGATGCTCATACCGCTGGGGACGCTCATAGTCCCCGCGATGTTCCTTGCCATCCTGGGCCCCCTCCTGGGGTCCGCGCTGGTGGTCGGATGAGGGCGCGAGCCCGTGAGAGAGAGGAGAGGCACATGGCTTGGACGTGGTACGCGGGGGGAGCGGCGCGCGTGGTCCGCGAGCTCGCGGACGATGATTCCGGACAGGGCACGACGGAATACGCCATACTTGTAGGAGTTTTAGTTGTTATAGCGATACTTGCTATTATAGCTTTTAGAGACAGAGTTGCGGAGCTATGGGACGCCATCGCGAGCGGCATCAACTCCCTGTGAGGGGGCGCTGGGCGGCGGGCGCGCTCGCCGCCCTTCTCGCCCTCGTCCTGATTGTAGCGGCGAGGGGCGAGAAGAACGAGCGGACGGGGGAGGGCGTCGGAGACGCCGCCTCGGGCGTTGGGACGCCCGAGGGCGTGGGGATGCCCGCGCCCGTCGCGGACGCGCTCTCCTCGGCCGAGGGGACGAGCGTCTGGTGCGAGAAGCCGCTCGTCGAGACGGGGAGGGAGGTGCTCGAGAAGCTCCGCTCGCGGGGCGACTGCGTCCTTGCGGGCGCGGGGTACCTGGACCTGACGGGAAGGACGTGGGGATGCGTTGCGCAGGGCGCGGGATGGGTCGAGATTTGCGTCGTCCGGGAGGGGGCGGACGGCGGGGGCTGCTCCGTCGCCTCGTGGCGCATGGACGCGGGAGACGTGGACGCACGGGCCCTGGGAGACGCCGTCTCGGGCGGCTCGTGAGGGGGGCGGCGGCGGGGGAGGGCGGCCAGTCGACCCTGGAGTACCTGCTCACGCTCGTCGCCTTCCTGGCGATGGTCGTGGCCCTGGGGGCCATCTGGCACGCCGCGCGCGACGGGCGGCTCCTGGGCCTCGCCCTCGAGGTGGCGTCCCACGGGTCGGGCAGGGGCGGCCTCACGCTGCTCCAGGACGCGGTGGAGTTCTGATGCGTGCCCGTGCGCGCGACCGCTCCGGCCAGGCGGCGGTCGAGGCGGCGCTGCTCGTGCCCGTCGTCCTCGCGCTCGTGGCGCTCCTCGTGCAGCCGGCCTGCGCGCTCTACACGAGGTCCGTCATGGCGGCAACGGCGGCCGAGGTGGCGCGGCTGGTCTCCACGGCGCGCGGGACCGAGGAGGACGTGCGCGACTACGCCCTCAGGAGGCTGGCCGCCGTGCCCGACCTCTCGGTCTTTCACGAAGGGGGGCCGGGTGCATGGGAGGTGGAGACGGAGGGCCCGGGCGACGACGGGCGCGTGACGGTGAGCGTGGAGGGCCGCGTGAGGCCCCTGCCCCTTCTCGGCGCGCTCGTCGCGGCCCTCGGCCCCTCGGGGGACGGGTGCGTGATCCTGCGCGCGGAGGCATCGCTCGACGCGCGGTCGGACTGGGTGAGGGGGAGCTATGAGGAGTGGATCGGCATCTGGGGATGAGGGGCGCCTTCCCGGCGCCCCCGCGCTTGCGGTCTTCAGGGACGACGAGGGAGGGTTCACCACCGTGGCCGTGGCGGTCTCGCTGGTCCTGAGCCTGACGCTCGTGTTTGGCTCGGCGAGCGCCCTGTGGGTGGGCGGGAGGTCCTCGGAGGTCCAGCGCGTCGCGGACGCGAGCGCCCTGGCGGGGCAGAACGCCGTCTCCGCCTTCTCGACGGTGGTCCAGGTGCTCGACGCCTGCGCCCTCAGCATGGGGCTCACCGGGCTCATCGTCCTCGGCGCAGGGCTCGTGGTCTCCTGCGTTCCGGGCCTCTCGGCGGCCGGCGCGGAGATCACGGGGGCGGGCGGAAAGATCCTGGAGGCGCGGCGGAGCTTCGTGAGGAGCGCCGGCGAGGGCGTCGAGAGGCTCGAGTCCACGCTCCCCCTGCTGGTGGTCGCGAACTCTGCCTCCTGCGTCGCCGCAAACTCCGCGGGCGGGATGTCGTACACGGGCTGCGCGCTGCCGTTCCCCGCAGAGTCCGCCTCGGACTTCTCGGCACTCGGGACGGACGTGGACGACGGGCGCCTCGAGGACCTCTCGGAGAGGATGCAGGATGCCTCGGACGATCAGGCCGAGGCCCAGGCCCGCGCGGACGAGGCAAGGGAGCGCGGCTGGAGGGCCGACTGCGTCCCCTCGCCCCACTGCATGCGCGAGCGCGCAGCCTCCCTCGCCGGCCTCTCGGGGGCCTCAAACCCCGACTACCCCACGGTCGACGGCTGGACGTTCGCGGCGCCCCTCCTCCGAGCGCGGCGCTACTACGCGGCCCGCCTCGCCTCCGCCGAGGTGGGAGGCTCCACGGCCGAGGAGATCACGGACTCAGCCTGCAGGCGCGCCTTCTACGAGTACGCGCTCGAGCAGGTCGAGGGCGGGTCCTACGTCGAGAACCCGGACGGGAGCGTGAGCGCCGACCTCCCGAGCCTGCCGCGCAACGCGGACCAGACGCGCGGTACGGAGCTCTACACGCGCCCCCTGTGGCCCTGCACCGTGGAGGACGGGGCGCGCACGCTCCACTCGTCCCTCCTGTGCCCGGGGGCCACCGGGGCCGTCTCGGGCACCGCGTCGCTCGCGGAGCTCGAGGCAGGGGCGCTCGCGCCCTGCGACGAGTGCCGCATGGACATAGGGGACATGGGCAGGGTCGCCTCGGCGTCCACCTCGATAGACAACGGCTTCGAGCACCACTGGCGCGAGGTCGTGGAGGCGTCGGAGGACTACGAGCAGGCGAAGCGCGACGAGGCGGAGGCCAAGAGGCGCGCCCGGGCCCTGGCCGAGGAGGGCGAGGACGCGTTTGGCGAGGAGATGGAAAAGCTCGCCTCCGAGCGCCCCGAGCTCTGCCCGCCGGGCGCGTGGGGCTGCGTCGCGGTGGTTGCCCGGGGCGAGGGGCATGGCGTCCCGGACGAGCTCACGCGATCTTTCCTCTCGTCCGCCGAGCTTCCCGCGGGGGCGGCGGTCTCAGCCGCGGTCCTCGCCCCGGACGAGTCCACCGCGGAGAACAACGTGCTCTCGAGCTTCTTCGACTCGCTCTCCGCAGGCGACTCGGCCCTGGGAGGCGTCCTCGACGGCGTCATGGACCTCTGGGGGAGCCTTCTCGTGGGCTACGGCTCGGCGTACGGGAGCGTCGCGGAGGCGGGCGGGAGGTTTCTCGACGGGCTCGACGGGGTCCTCGGCGGAACGGTAGGATCGTGGCTTAGGGGGAGGCTCAAGCAGGTCATGCGGGACGTGGGCTTCGAGCCCGTGGACATGCGGCTGAGAAAGCCCGTGCTCACCAACACGCAGGACGTGCTCGACCAGAGCGGCTTCGAGCAGCTCTCCACGGTGAGGACGCTCGTGCGCGCGCTGCCGGCCTCGGGGACGTCGGCGGAGGACTTCGCGCGCTCCCTCGGGTATTGGCTCTCGGACGAGACCGGGGGCGAGCTCACGGTGGCCGAGCTCACGATCCCCGGCACGGACGTCTCCATCCCGCTCACCATAGACCTCGAGGCCCTGGGGGCGGGACCATGAGTGCGGTGGTGCGTCCCCTCGAGGGGCGGTCGGGCCAGATGGTGATGGAGCTCGCCGTGGTGGTGCCGGTGGCCCTCGTGGTGGCGCTCGTGGTGCTCAACCTGATGGGCTTCGTCGAGGCGTGCGCGGCCTTCGACCAGGTCGCGCTGGACGCGGTCGTGGCCCACGGCGTGGCCCCCGCGGGAGAGCAGACGCAGGTGGCGTCCGTGGAGGAGGTCCGCGCCGCGCTGGCGGAGGGCCTCGGCCGAGAGGACACGTGCGAGGTGGAGGTGAGCGCCGAGGGCGTCTCCGCGGGCGCCCAGAACGGTTCGTTCGTCATATCTCCCCTGCTCACGCGCTACACGTGCACGCTCTACTACCACCCCTGGCCGCGCTATCTCCGTATGCCCGGGATCACCCTCGAGGCGCCGCTCTCCCTGCGCCACGAGCGCCAGCTGGTCGTGGACCGCTATCGACCCGGGGTGGTGGTCTGAGATGGCGCTGGCGAGGCTCCGATCGGACGAGAGGCCGGGGGATACGTACGAGTTCTCGGTTCTCTCGAGCTGGCTCGAGCGCCTCCGCGGCCTCCTGGGGACGGGCGGGGACGCCCGCCCGGTCCTTCTCGTGCGCTGCGGCTCCGTCCACACGTTCGGGATGCGCTACCCCATCGACCTCGCGTTCGTGGGGGAGCGCGGGGAGGTGCTCAGGGTCCTGCGCGACGTGGGGCCCGGCCGCGTGTGCTCCTGTGCGGGCGCCGAGTGCGTCGCGGAGCGGCCGGCGAGGGAGGGGGAGTGGCTCGTCGAGGGCGAGCATCTGTGGATCGTCTCCGTCAGCGCCGACGCTGCGGGGACATGAGAGGAAGGTGTGCCACATGGAAGTGGTCGAGAGGCCTCGCGCGCGGTATGCGACCAAGGTGTGCCCGCGCTGCGGGGCGAGGCTCTACGAGGACATGAACATCTGCTACGGCTGCCTGTACGACTTCTCGCGGGACGCCGTCCCGCCCGAGGAGCCCGCGGGGAGCGGCCCTGGGGACGAGGACGACGGCCCTGCTCAGGAGGGTGCGGGCGAGCGTCCCGGGCCGGACGACACCCAGGATCTGACGCTGCCCCCGGAGGCGCTGTCTCGCGTGGAGGACGAGGTGGGCATGCTGATAAGGACCTCCACGGTGGACCTCTGGGTTCCCGTCTCCCCGGAGACCGGGTGCCTCCTGGGGCGCGACCCCGCAAACGACGTGGTGTTCCACGCGCCCACGGTCTCCCGCCGGCACCTCGAGCTCGTGCCCACGCCGGACGGCATGGAGGTGACCGACCTCGGCTCCACCAACCCCGCCACGTACCGGGGGGAGGAGGTGCGGGGCCATGTCGTGGTTCCCTACGGGGACTCCGTCGAGGTGTGCGGATGCGTCCTCACGATGACGGGACCCGAGCCGGTGCTGGCATGAGCGCGCCGTCGCCGGCCTCGTGGCCCGGCTGCCCATCGTCCGGCGACGCCAGCGCCCTTCTCGGCGAATTGAGAAAAAAGTCTTTGACACTGGCGGCGAGTTTGCTATAGTAATTCCCGCACCAAATGGCTGGGTAGCTCAGTTGGTAGAGCAGGGGACTGAAAATCCCCGTGTCAGGGGTTCGACTCCCTTCCCCGCCACCAGAACTTTCGCAGGTCGGAGGCCATGTGTCTCCGGCCTGCTTTGTTATCGGTGCAACTCTGGTGCAACACACACCTTGAGGGTATGCGCACTTTTCGAGCCGCTCGTTCTTCTCGCCAGAGCTCTGACCTGCGGATTTGCGAGAAGGACCTCCGGGCTGATCGTACATACCCGGTGTGCGCACTGCACATACCCTCCGGGGAGGCGCCGGGGCGCGCCGCCGTCCCCTAGTAGCGCACCTCAAAGCGGCGCTCCCCCTTCACCAGGGGAATCTCGTCGCGCTCGGAGACCACGTAGCGGATGGGGTGGCGGCGGTACTCGTCGAGCATCCTCGAGAAGAACGCGCCCACGTGCGACGCCTCGCCCTGTATCTCCGCCGTGACGGAGCCGTCGCTCTCGTTTCTCACCCAGCCGGTGAGACCCAGGTCGCGCGCAACGAGCGAGGACGTCCAGCGAAAGCCCACGCCCTGCACCTGCCCGGTGAAGCGCAGGCGAAGCCTCTTGGCGTCGTCGGGCAGCTCGGGCGCCTCGTCTGCCCCGCGCTCTTCTCGCCAGCGACCAAACAGCGTCATCGGTGCCTCCTCGCGTCTGCCCAGCGATACGGAAATGATGGTCGGGCGGGGATGCCACGGCGTGCCCACGACCCGTTGCGTACAATAGTAGCCGCGTCTAGGGCTCGGTTCACGAGGAGGAACGATGGGCTGCACAAGAAGAGAGTTTCTCGCACTCGCCTCGGTCGGCGCGGCGGGCGGCCTGGCGGCCTGCACGCCCGCCCAACAGCCCGACCCCGCGCCGGACGACCAGCAGCCCGCCAACCCGGACGTCGACCTCGAGGAGTTCAAGAGCCTCGCGCTCGACCAGTCCGCCTGGCGCTACGACGAGGACAACGACGTCTACTACCAGCTCGGCCTCACCTACTGCAAGAGCCCCGCGACGACCACCTACGAGTCCCTCGCGGTCTTCGTGCCCGGCCCCTTCTTCACGGCCGAGAAGAACGGCGACACCTACACCTGCACCGTCAACGAGAAGGCCGTCGTGGGCAACTTCACCGCCTCGACGGCACCCGTCCTCATGCCCGTCAACACCGGGACCCTCTCCGCCCAGATGAGCCCCACGGTCTACGGCTACGAGGGCCTCGCACCCTACCTGGAGGCCGGCTGCGTCTACGTGTACGCCGGCTTCCGCGGCCGCTCCGCGGGCTACGACACGGCGTCCGGCTCCGATGAGCTCTTCCCCGGGGGCTCCCCCTGGCCCGTGGTGGACCTCAAGGCGGCGGTGCGCTACCTGCGCTACAACCGCTCCTGCCTGCCGTGCGACACGAGCCGCGTCTTCGTCTTCGGCTTCTCCGCGGGCGGGGGCGTGAGCGCCGTCATGGGCGCCTCGGGCGACTCGGCCCTCTACGAGCCCTATCTTGAGTCCATAGGCGCCGTGACGCACGACGCTGAGGGCGCGGCCGTGTCCGACGCCATCGCCGGCAGCGCCTCGTGGTGCCCCGTCACCTCCTTCGACATGGCCGACGCCGCGTACGAGTGGGGCGCGGGCCAGTACGCGGGCGACGGCACGCGCGCGGAGGGAACGTGGACGCGCGCCCTCTCCCAGGACCTCGCCTCCTCCTACGGCGCGTGGGTGAACGAGAT
>CALUJT010000095.1 GCA_944321005.1 uncultured Atopobiaceae bacterium
TCCTTGAGCTCGATCTCCTTGGCCACGGAGACGCCGTCGTTGGTGATGGTGGGGGCGCCGTAGGAGCGCTGCAGGGCCACGTAGCGGCCCTTGGGGCCCATGGTGGTGGTCACGGCGTCGGCGAGGGTGTTGACGCCCTTGGCGAGCTTGGCACGAGCGTCGGTGCCAAAAAGAATGTCCTTAGCCATTTCTTGTTCCTCCAAGTCTTTGCGGATGATTCAAAAGGGGGTCTGTCCCCTTTTGAATCGGTTAGTCCTCGATGACGGCGTAGATGTCGTCGGCGCGGAGCAGCAGGAAGTCCTCGCCGTCGATCTTGACCTCGTTGCCGCCGAACTTGCCGTAGTAGACCTCGTCGCCAACCTTGACGTCGATAGCGATGCGCTCGCCCTTGTCGTTCATCTTGCCGGCACCCACGGCCACGACCTGGCCGCGCTGCGGCTTCTCCTGCGCGCCACTCGAGATGTAGAGGCCCGTAGAGGTCTTCTCCTCCTTGGGGGCAGGCTTCACGAGAACGCGATCACCCAGCGGCTTGAGAGTCATGTTCAAGAACCTCCTTCTTGCGCCCGTTCGGGCGGGATTTCCGCGGTGCCGTTGATGTCTCGCACCGCGCTAGCCAACGTTCAGAATCATACCCAGCCGCGCCGACTTATACCACCTCGCGTAAAAAAATCTTCCAAGACGCACTTAGATTTTCTGAGGCGTGCCGGAGCATGCGAGCCGGGTTGACGGGGGGACAGTCCCTTTGTCATGTTATGTGGTCGCATAACATGACAAAGGGACTGTCCCCCCGTCAAGCACACGTATACTTCTGGGCAACCGATCCCGGGAGGGCAGACCCATGACGAGCCGCAAGCTCACCGTTCTTCTCGCCGCCGCGCTTTCCGCCGTTCTTGTCATGCCCCTTGCCGCGTGCTCCAAGAGCGAGCCGCCCACGGGCACCGTGCGCCTCGAGACTGAGGAGGCCGTGGTCAACGCCGCCATGCTCACGCACGGCTACTCGTGGGACAACTCTGCCGTAGACCCGGTGCCGCCCACGGAGCTCACCGACGACGACGTTCCCGACGTCGAGATCTCGGAGACGACCGAGGTGAGCGCGTCCTTCTCGCAGCCGGCGACGGAGGTCGAGGTCGTGCGCTACGCGGAGGACGGGACGCTCGAGGGCGTCGAGTGCTCGCTCGAGGACGGCGCTGCCACCTTTGAGATCGAGCCCGGCTGGCGCTACTACGTCGGAGCCTGGTTCGAGGGCGGAGACGCGGCGTACCTCTTTGACGCCAAGGGAACCGAGGGAGAGGGGTCCGCGATGGACGAGTTCGTGAGCACCGCAATGGTCGTCACGTTTGACGACGGCGAGGTCCTCTTTGTGGACCAGGACAGTGAGTCCCCCTACTACCCCACCCTGCCCGAGGGCGCACCCGAGCTCACGGCCGGCAACATCGTGCGCGTGACCGGTAACGGCATCATGCTGGAGAGCTACCCCGGGCAGTACCCAGGCATCACCAAGGTCGAGGTCATCGAGGAAGGCACGCCGGCGGATGCCGAGAAGTACGACGAGCTGGTGGCGGAGATCTGGCAGCCCAAGGACCCGACCGAGCCGCCGTACGCGTCCGTCGAGTACGCGACCGACCTCGCGGTCGTCTCGCTCGTGCCCACGACCTGCGGCTACACCTGGACCTACGAGGAGGACGACGAGGAGCAGACCGTCGCTGTGGACGCGCCGCACCCCACCCAACTTGAGGCAGACGAGCTACCCGACGCGCGCGTGGACGGCCCCACCGAGGTCACCGTGAGCTTTGACGTGGAGATGACGGAGCTTGTGGTCTCACGCTGGAGCGAGGACGCGCTTGATGTCGAGGGTGAGCCGGTCGAGGCGGAGGACGGCACGTTCATCGTCGAGCCGGGGTATCGCTACGCCTTTTTTGCCACCTTCGACGCCGGTGGGGCCACCTACGCCTTCGTCGTGCGAAGCTGACAGAGGTTGACAGGGGGACAGTCCCTTTGTCACGTTATGTGGTCGCATAACGTGACAAAGGGACTGTCCCCCTGTCAACTTGTCCCCCTGTCAACCCTACAGCGTCTCGAGCTCGGAGAGCCAGAGGGCCGAGCAGGCGTCGGAGGGCATGCGCAGGTCGCCGCGCGGGCTCACCGCCGCCGAGCCCACCTTGGGGCCGTCGGGCAGGCAGCTGCGCTTGAACTGCTGCGCGAAGTAGCGCCGGTAGAAGACCTTGAGCCAGGCGAGGATCGTGGCGTCGTCGTACTTCTCGCCAAGGGCGTAGCGGGCGAGGCGGTAGACCTTTGCCGGGTTGGTGCCGCGGCGCAGGACCTCGTAGAGGAAGAAGTCGTGCAGCTCGTAGGGGCCCACGAGGTCCTCGGTCTTCTGCGCGATCTTGCCGTCGCCCGTGGCGGGCAGGAGCTCCGGCGAGACCGGTGTGTCCAGGACGTCCAGAAGGACCTCGGACTCGGCCGCGTTTCCGCAGGTGTCCGCCACGTAGCGCACGAGGTGGCGCACGAGCGTCTTGGGCACGCTCGCGTTGACGGCGTACATGGACATGTGGTCGCCGTTGTAGGTGGCCCAGCCCAGCGCCAGCTCGGAGAGGTCACCGGTGCCGATGACCATGCCGCCCTCCTGGTTGGCCACGTCCATGAGGATCTGCGTGCGCTCGCGGGCCTGGGCGTTCTCGTAGGTGACGTCGTGGACTGACTCGTCGTGCCCGATGTCGGCGAAGTGCTGGCGCACGGAGGCGGCGATGACGATCTCGCGCAGCTCAGCGCCCACGGTACGGGCGAGCTCACAGGCGTTGTTGTAGGTGCGGTCCGTAGTGCCGAAGCCGGGCATGGTCACCGCGATGACGCCGTCACGCGAAAGTCCCAGCAGGTCGAAGGCGCGCACGGTCACGAGCAGGGCGAGCGTGGAGTCCAGGCCGCCCGAGAGGCCGATGACCGCGCGCGTGGAGCGCGTGTGCGCGAGGCGCTTGGCGAGGCCGTGGGCCTGGATGGCGAAGACGTCCTCGCAGCGCTCCGCGCGGCGGGCGGGGTCGGACGGCACGAAGGGGTGCGGGTCAACGTGGCGCGTGAGCGGGGTCTCGCGGGAGGCGGCGTCCGCGCCCAGCGAGAAGGGCACAGCGACGTAGCCCAGCTCCTCCGGCGACGCGGCGCACTCGAAGGTGGACATGCGCGTGCGCTCGGCCACGAGGAGGTGGACGTCGACCTCAGAGACGGCGCGGCCGTCGCCGAAGGGCTTGCCCTCCGCGAGCAGGCGACCATTCTCGGCCACGAGGTCGTGCCCGGAGAAGACGAGGTCCTGCGTGGACTCGCCCGTGCCGGCGCTCGCGTAGACGTAGCCGCAGAGCAGGCGCGCGCTCTGGCCGGTCACGAGGCTGCGGCGGTAGTCCGCCTTGCCGACGACGGCGTTGGAGGCGCTCAGGTTGCAGATCAGCGTGGCGCCCGCCTGCGCGTGGGCAATCGAGGGCGGAGCGGCAACCCAGAGGTCCTCGCAGATCTCCGCCGCGACCACGAGCTCGGGGAGCTCCAGGCAGGGGAAGAGCAGGTTGGTGCCCATGGGCACGTTCTTGTCGCCCGCGATGGAGACGGGTACGGGCTCGGCGGGGCCGGAGACGAAGTGGCGCCCCTCGTAGAACTCGTTGTAGGTGGGGATGTGGGTCTTGGGCACAAGGCCGAGGACCATGCCGCGCGAGACAGCCGCCGCGCAGTTGTAGAGCTTGCCGCCCGCGCGCACGGGAACGCCTACGAGCAGCAGCGCGTCGAGGTCTGCCGTAGCCGCGGCAAAGTCGGCGAGGCCGGCGTCGGCGGCGCGGACGAGGGCGTCCTGCCAGAAGAGGTCCTCGCAGGTGTAGCCGGTGAGGGCGAGCTCGGGCAGAACGATGACGACGGCGCCGTCCTTGGTGGCCGCCTCGCGCGCCGCGGACACGCAGGCCCCCACGTTGAAGGCGACGTCCGCGACCCGCACCTCCGGCGTCACCGCCGCGACCTTGACGAACCCGTCTCTCATCCCAACCTCCTCCTTGACAAGGGGACAGTCCCTTTGTCATGTTATGTCGCCCTGATTACTGAAATCGTATCATGCTGCCACCTCGACTTGACAAAGGGACTGTCCCCTTGTCAAGTTCTGACTGCGGCATGAACGGTTCCGCGACCGATGCCCGTAAGACGCTCGATCTGCCGTACCGAGAGCCCCTCCTCCCAGAGCCTCCGGAGAAACGCGTCGCGACGTCCCCTATCAAGCGCCTTGAGCTCAGACGCCGGCATCGCACCGAGCACGTCTCCCGCAACACTCCCGACCATGGCATCGGGCACTCGGGGGCGACCGGGGAGACGGTACGCCCCCTCCCAGCCGCGCGCCGAGAACTCCGCAAATCTCTCCGGCCCTCCGAGCATCTCGAGCAGGAGCCCCGTGTCCGCATATTCCGACGTCCCGACATACTCGTGATAGCTGCTCCAGGGATACTCGTCCGCGGGGCATACGCCCGACTTGGCCGGATTGTCGTGAATGTAGCGCATGGCCTGAAGAAGATATGCTTCGTCCTCGATGGGATTGCTGTAGAAGCGCTGCTGGAACACGTGGCCAGCATGCCCGCCGCGCCTGTTGAAGCGCAGCGCGTAGCTCGTTGCGAGGGAGCGCATCATCTCGCTCAGGTTGTCATCTCGATCCTCAAGCAGCAGGTGAATGTGGTTGGACATGAGACACCAGGCAAGGACGCGCACGCCGAACCTCTCCGCGTCCCCTCGCAGGTAGGAAAGAAACGAGCGACGGTCGGCATCATCCTCGAAGAGGTTCTGCCGACCGTTTCCACGCATCACTACGTGATAGAAGCCAGATGCTGACTTTCTTCTTTCTGTTCTTGGCATACCTATTCCCGTTCATAGTTCTATTAATGGGATAGTTATACCACAGCAAACACAACATAACATGACAAAGGGACTGTCCCCCTGTCAAAGGGACTGTCCCCCTGTCAAGTTACCCCTCGAGATAGCGGGCGAGGAACTCGCGGGTGCGCGGGTGTTCAGGCGACGAGAAGAGCTTGGAGGGCGCGCCCTTCTCGGCGATGACGCCCTTGTCCATGAAGACGACCTCGTCGGAGACGTTCTTGGCAAACGCCATCTCGTGCGTGACCACGACCATCGTCATGCCCTCCGCCGCAAGGCGACGCATGACCTCGAGGACCTCGCCCACGATCTCCGGGTCGAGCGCCGAGGTGGGCTCGTCGAAGAGCATGAGGTCGGGCTGCATGCAGAGGGCACGCGCGATGGCGACGCGCTGCTTCTGGCCGCCCGAGAGGTTGTTGACGTCCGCGCGCGCAAAGTCCGCCAGGCCCACGGACTCCAGGTGGCGCATCGCGACCTCCTGCGCCTCGGCCTTGCCCATCTTCTTGAGCGTCACGGGCGCGAGCGTGCAGTTGTCGAGCACGTTCATGTTGTTGAACAGGTTGAAGCCCTGGAACACCATGCCGATCTTCTCGCGCAGACGGTTCACGTCCACGTGCTCGGCCGCGAGGTCGGCGTCGTGGAACCACACGTGCCCGGCGTCGGGCGTCTCGAGCAGGTTGATGCAGCGCAGAAGCGTCGACTTGCCGGACCCGGAGGCGCCGATGATCGTGACCACCTGGCCGGGCATGACGTCGAGGTTGATGTCGCGCAGGACCTCGAGGTCGCCGAAGCTCTTGCGCAGGCCCTCGATGCGGACCATGGGCTCGGCGGCGCCGGGGGCGGTACCCGCGGAGCCGGGGGCGGCGCCCACAGAGCCGGTGCCGGCCGCGACGTTAAGGTTCTTCTCGCTCATAGCTTACTCCTCCACCTTCACGGGCGTGTCGGACGTGCTGCCCACGGCCTCGACCCTCACGTCAAACCTCCGCGCAAAGCGCCCGAGCAGCCACGACGCCACCATCGTGAGGATGAGGTAGGCCACCGTGGAGATGAGCGCCGTCTGGAACTGCTGGTAGTAGATGCCGGCTACGGTGGTGGTGGCAAACATGAGGTCGAACGTGCCGATGACGGAGAGCACCGAGGAGTCCTTGATGTTGATGACGAGCTCGTTGGAGAGGCCGGGGATCGAGTACTTGATGCCCTGCGGGAAGACGACCTTGGCCATGGCCTGCCACTGGGAGAGGCCCAGCGAGCGCGCCGCCTCGGTCTGGCCCTTGTCCACGGACTCGATGCCGCCGCGCAGGACCTCCATCATGTAGGCGGTGGAGTTGAGCGTGATGGTAACCAGGCCGGCGAGGAAGGTGGTCCAGATGCCGTTGATCTGCGTGGTGGTGAGGCTCGTCATGCGGAAGATGCCAAAGACGCCGTAGTAGATGATCATCGCCTGGACCATCATCGGCGTGCCGCGCACCACGGTGGAGTAGACCTTGGCAAAGCCCGAGCCCACAACCTTCCAGAAGCGCACGAAGTCGTTGTCGGGACGGTCGATGGTCTGGACGCGCGCGAAGACCAGCAGGAGCGCCAGGAAAAACGCGATGACGGTGCCAAAGACCGCCAGCTCGACGGTGGTGACAAGACCGGTGAAGAAGGTGTCGCGACCCTGGTAGAGGATGTAGCACATGCTCTCCAGCATGGGCTCGGGACGCTTGGGGTCGGCCATGTTGGCAGCCGCCACCGCCACGTTCCAGGCCGAGGCCACGCCCATGACCACGCGGTCGACAAAGAGCACGAGCACGATCGCCCACACCACGTACGAGGCGTAGCGCAGCGCGCGGCGGACGGCAGGCTTGGCAAAGGGCGAGAAGGACGCGTAGTCGCGCCACTTTGCGAGCTTGGTCACGAGGGCGACGGCGCTCACCACGAGCCAGGCGACGAGCAGGTAGTACATCACGAGCTCGACGGTGAACGCCTGCGAGAGGAAGCTCATCGCCGGGCGGGTCGAGCTCGAGAGCAGCATGCCCACGAACGCCGCCGCGCTCGTGCCGAGAAGAACGTAGCGGTGGTCGTCGAGGAAGAACGAGGCCACGCGACCGCGCGTCCTTCTCGCCGTCTGCTCGCCGGAGGGAGCGGAGCTCATCTTGTATCTCCTTCGTATTTCATGCGTGCGGGCGCGCGCCCTCGTATGCGGCGCGCGCCCCTATCTTACGCAACGTTGCGGGGGACTACCCCTTCTTCACATTAGGCCGGCTGACGGTCCATGCAGTCGTTCCACATCTGCTGGCGCTCGTCCTCCGGGATGGCGTTGATGACCTCGTTGATCTGCTCGAGAACGGCCTCCTGGCCCTTGGCGATGGCGGCGTTGTCCGGCATGACCGAGCCCTCGAACTTGTCGGTCATCTCGAGCTCCACGAAGTCGGGGTAGGTCTCGAGCAGCTTGGGCACGGAGAGCATCGAGTAGGTGATGACGTCGCTCGTGCCGGAGGCGAGGCTCTCCACGACCACGGGCACGGTCTCGCCCGGGGTCATGTGGTTGATGTCGGGGATCTGCTCGATGACGTCGTCGTACATCGTTGCGGCCTGGCCCATGATCGAGGCGCCCGCCAGATCGGCGAACGTGGTGGCGCCGGCATAGGCGGAGTCCTTCTTGGTGATCATGACGATGTCGTCGTCGATGTAGGAGTCGGAGAAGTCCGCGGACTGGGAGCGCTCCGGGTCAACGGACATGCCGGCGCAGACGATGTCGATCTGGCCGTTGTTGAGGGCGTCGATGAGGCCGGTGAAGTCGAGCTTCACGGCCACGGGCTCCATGCCCAGGGCCTCGGCGATGCGCTTGGCGACCTGCACGTCGTAGCCGTCGGCGTAGGCGCCGGAGACGTTCTCGATGGGGATGGTGAACTCGGACTCCTCGGAGACCTGCCAGTTGTACGGGGCGTAGGCGGCCTCCATGCCAACGCGGAGGGTCTTGCCGTCGCCGAGCGTGGCGGCCTCGGTGGTGTCCGCGGCGTCGTCGGCCGGCTCGTCGGTGGTGTCCGTGGTGGAGTCCTGCGCGGCGGGGCCGCAGCCGGAAAGGACCATCACGCCTCCCATGCCCGCCACGAGGCTCGAGAGCTTGAGGAAGTCGCGGCGAGAGACTCTGTCAGATACGTACACGTGCGGGGTGGCCTTCATGGTGGTTCCTTTCCCTTTTTGAGTAATCCCCTTCCGCGCGACGCAACCGGAGGGGACCCATTCCCCTCCCCCTTGCAA
>CALUJT010000096.1 GCA_944321005.1 uncultured Atopobiaceae bacterium
AAGGTCACCTCGCGCGCCACGTGCGCGCCGCCCGCGAGCTCGGCGCGGAATACCTCGGCCACCGTTGCGGCGTCCCACCCGAAGACGCCGCAGCCAAAGGCTCCCAGCACGAGCTTCTCGTGACCCAGGTCGTCCGCCACCGCCATCACCATGCGAACGCGGTCGCGCAGCGCGGCGAGCAGGGCGTCCTCGGAGACGCGGTACTCCTCCCGAGCGCGACGGGCGTCGGGCGCGGCGGCAACGATGACGTCGGCATAGGAGTGGAAGCCGTCCCGCTCGAAGCGCACGCGCGGCACCGCGAGCGCGCGGTTGCGGTAGAGGTGGCAGTTGACGTTGCGGCGGCGGTTCTCGGCGTACCAGCCGCCCTTCTCGGCAAGCACGTTGAAGAGGAAGCTCGCCGAGCAGAGCGCCTGCTCCTGGCCCCAGTTGCCGCGGTCGTAGCCGCCGCCCGGGTAGAGGAAGGAGGCGAAGTCCAGGACGGCGAGGTCGCAGGCCGAGGCCAGGCCGCGCCCGCGCTCCAGGACCGCCCGCACGCCGTCCTGCTCGACGACCGCCACCTCCGGCACGCGGCCCTCCGCGGCGGGCCTGGGCGACGGCGCGCCGTCGTAGGCGCGCGTGGCCGCCACGGCGCGGGCGATCTCCTCGGAGAAGCGCCGCCCCTCGTCCTGGATGTGACGCCTCGCCTGCTCCGCGCGGCTCCCGCGCCTCTGGTTCTTCTCGGCCATGTGCGCTCCTCTCGTTGCGACGTTGTGGCAATTCTCGCACAACGGCGGGAGGTCGCGCCGACGGGGGCGGGTCGGGGGGTCCTGGGCGCGGGCGGACGATTCTCGTGGCGGAAACGTCCGGCAGCACCCAGAACCGAAGGTCGCGGCGGGGGTCCTGGGCGCGAGCGGACGTTTCTGCCGAGAAGAACGTCCGGCAGGACCCAGAACCGGCGTGCGGGCGGCCCGGGGTCTACCGAGAGGAGCTGGCGCGCTCGGCCAGCATCTCGCGGGCGAGGTCGAGGCTCGCGGCGCCCGTGTCACCGGAGAGCATGCGGGCGACCTCGGCCACGCGCGCCTCGCACGAGATCTCCTCGAGCGTGGTCTCCGGCACGTCACCCGCGCTCTTGCGCACGAGGTAGTGCTTCTGCGCGGCCACCGCCACCTGAGCGAGGTGGGTGACCACGATCACCTGGTGCGTCCTCGCCAGGCGCGCGAGCACGCTCGCGAGCGCCACGGCCGTGGCGCCGCCCACGCCGGCGTCGACCTCGTCGAAGACCAGGGTCTCGCAGTCGTCCGCCTCGCCCAGGACCACCTTGCAAGCAAGCATCACGCGGCTGACCTCGCCGCCCGAGGCTATGCGGCGCAGCGGCCGCGCCGTAAGGCCGGCGGCCGGCCGGTACAGGAGCTCCACGCGGGAGGGGCCGCGGCGCCCCCACTCCGCCCGCGGGAGCCGCTCCAGCGAGACCTCGAGCTCGGCGGTGCCCATCTCGAGAAACGTCATCTGCTCGGTGACCGCCGCCGCCAGCCGGGGCGCGGCCTCGGCGCGCACGGCGTCGAGCGCGTCGGCGGCATCGGCGAGCGCGGCCTCGCGGCGCTCCAGCTCCTCGGCGGTGCGGCGCTCGAGCTCGCCGCCGTCGCTCGCGGCGGCCACCACCTCGCGGGCGCGCTCGCGGCGCTCCAGGACGTCCGCCATGCCCGGGCCGTAGGCGCGCATGAGGCCCTGGAGCTTGGCCATGCGCTCCTGCAGGCGCTCGAGCTCCTCGGGATCGAAGTCCAGGCCGCTCGCGTAGCCCCGCAGCTCGGAGGAGACGTCCTCGACGTCTATGAGCGCGCTCTCGATCGCGCGCGCCCACTTCCCAAGCGCGGGGTCGTAGCGAGACGCGTCCTCGAGCGCGCGGGCGGCGTCTCCCAGCGCGTCGCAGGCCCCGCCCTCGCCGGATATGAGCCCGCGCGCGCCGGCCGCGGCCTCCATGAGGGCCTCGCCGTGCTCCACGCGCGGGAGCTCCGCCTCGAGCTCCTCGAGCTCGCCCTCGCGCGGGTCGACCTCGTCGATGCGCCGCAGCACGAAGGCGGCCTCGTCCAGCCTCTCCCCCGTCGCGCGGCTCATCTCGCGCACGCGCTCGAGCTCGGCCGCCGCCTCCGCAGCGGCGTCGAGCGCCCCCTGGTAGGCCCGCAGGGCCTCGGCCGCCGCGTCGCCGATCCACGAGTCGAGCATGTCGACGTGCGTCTGGACGGCGAGCAGGCGCTGGTGCTCGTGCTGGCCGCAGAGGTCCACGGTGGCGCCCACGCGCGCCGCGAGCTCGCGCACGCTCGCCATGCGCCCGTCCAGCTCCACGCGCCCGCGGCCGTCAGCGCCCACGCGTCTGCGCACGACCGTGCCGTCCTCGTCGTCCCCGCGCAGGAAGAGCCTGCCCTCGACCTCTAGGGCGTCCGAGCCCTCGCGCACCATGCCGGCGTCGGAGCGCTCCCCCACCAGCAGCTTGATGGAGGAGAGAAGGGCCGTCTTGCCCGCGCCCGTCTCTCCCGTGAGCACGGTGAGGCCGGGAGCGGGCTCGATGGAGGCGTCGCGGATGAGCGCGACGTTGCGGGCGCGCAGCTCGTCGATCACGCGGGGTCACCGCCCCTCGCCGCGACCCGCCCGCCCTTCTCGGCAGGCGCCATCACTTGCCCACCTGCCCGTAGAAGACGCGGGAGACCGAGTCGTAGAAGCTCTGGGCGCTGCGGTCGAGGAGGACCAGGTCGCCCGGGCCCCTGCGCACGCAGGCGCGCACGCCGCGCCAGCCCTTCTCGCGCGGGACGGGCTGGCCGTCCGCGAAGAAGTGGCGCATGACGGGGCGCTCCGGGCTCATCTCTATCTCCACCACGTCCGCGGGCGAGGTGAGGAAGGCGCGCGCCATGATGGTGTGCGGGGCTATGGGCACGCACACCATGCCGGTGAACTCGGGCGTTACGATGGGCCCGCCCGCGGCGAGCGCATAGCCCGTGGAGCCCGTTGCCGTGGAGACCACGAAGCCGTCGCCGCGAAGGCGGTCGATGTGCTTGCCGGAGACGGAGACGTCGAACTCCACCATGTTGCCGGCGCCCCCGCGCGAGACCGCGAAGTCGTTGAGGGCGAAGCAGTGGCGGGAGTGGGTGCCGCCCTCCTTGTCCTCGAACTCGCACTCTATGTCCAGCGTGGCGCGGCGCGAGACGTGGAGCTCGCCCGCGAGGGCGTCTCCCACGGTGACGATGAGGTCCTCGGGGCCGGCAGCGGTGAGAAAGCCGAGGTGGCCATAGGAGATACCCACCACGGGCACCCCGGTGTAGCCGACGATCCTCGCGGCGCGCAGCAGCGTGCCGTCCCCGCCGAGCGAGACCACGAGGTCGCAGCCCTCCGCGGAGTCGTCGGCGTTGGGGAAGAGCTTCTTGTCGCGGGCCCAGGCCACGTCCGCGCCCTGGTCGAAGAGCCAGTCCTCGAGATGACGCGCGCCCTCGAGGGCGTCTGCGCGCGAGAAGTTGGGAACGATGAGAACCTTCACCCGTGGGTCTCCTTCTCATAGGTTGCGACTTGAGTGTATCACCGGGCGGGCCCGATCCGAGCAGCCACCGCCCGATGTGCAGGCAAAGAGCGCGACGTGCGTTTGTAGGGTAGTTTCACACGCCCATCCCAGATACCCTACAAATGCAACGAGCTTCTGAGCAGGCAAAACGTTTAATTTCATTTGCAGGGTATCCGAAGGTGCGCCCCGCAAATACCCTACAAACGCACGGCACGAGGACTATCGGTCGCGCACGCCGCAGAGCAGGTACTCGACGTTGCCCTTGTGGCCCGTGATGGGGCTCTCGCAGGTGCCCGCCACCGCGAGGCCCGCCCGCTCGAAGGCGCCGCGCACGCGCTCGAGGGCCGCCTCGCGCACCGCGGGGTCGCGGACCACGCCGCCCTCCCCCACGTCCTCGCGCGGAGCCTCGAACTGGGGCTTCACCAGCGTGAGGAAGGTCCCGCCCGGGCGCAGCAGCTCCATGACGGCGGGAAGCACCGTGACGACCGAGGTGAAGGAGACGTCGCACACGGCCAGGTCCACGACGCCCGTCCCCACGATTCCAGGCACGTCGACGATGTTGGTGCGCTCCAGGAGCCGCACGCGCGGATCCCGCCTGAGCTCCCAGGAGAACTGGGCGTAGCCCACGTCAACGGAGATGACGGAGGCGGCGCCGCGCTTGAGGAGGCAGTCGGTGAAGCCGCCCGTGGAGCACCCCACGTCCAGGCAGGAGAGTCCCTCCGGGTTCACATCAAAGGCGGAGAGACCGCGCTCGAGCTTGAGGCCCCCGCGGCTCACGTAGCGGGAGCGGCCGCGCACGTGGAGCTCGATCCCGGGGCGCACCTGCTCGCCCGGGGAGGTGAGGCGTCTGTCCGTAGTGGAGACCTCGCCTGCCATGACGGCGCGCAACGCCTCGTCTCTTGTCGAGAAGAACCCCTGCTCGACGAGCTCTGCGTCAAGACGGCGCCGGGCGGCCACGCTACGCCTCGTCGGGGGCGGAAGCGTCGTCCGGGGTGGCGGCGTCACTCTTCTCGGGCTCGCCCTTCTCCGTGCCCGCAGCATCGCCCGAGCCCCGGAGCTCGCCCAGGCGGGCCTCCTCCTCCGGGGAGAAGTCGGTGGTGTCCACGAGGCTCACTGCCTTGGAGCCAAGGGCGATGGCCTCGTCAAAGAGATCGAGCGAGCGCTCGAGGGAGACGTCCTTGTCGCGCACCTCGGAGACGATGACGTCCAGGCGCTCGGCGATGTCCCCGAAGGTCTGGTAGCCGGAGACGTCAACCTTGGCCATTACTCAGCCTCCTCCGTGGCGTCCCGGCAGCGGCGTCCTGCTCGGCAGCAGCCGCCTGCTCCTCAGCGGCGGCCTCGGCCGCAGCGGCCTCCGCGGCCGCTCGCGCCTCCGCGGCCTCGCGCGCCGCGGCGACGACGTCCACGCCGGCGTCGAGGTCGTCCGCCACACGGCCGAGGAGGCCGTTCACGAAGCGAGAGGACTCGTCGGTGCCGAAGGCCTTGGCCAGCTCGACGCACTCGTCGATGGCGACGGCCTGGTCAACCTCGTCGACGAAGAGCATCTCGTAGAGGGCCATCCTGAGGAGGTTGCGGTCCACGCCGTTCATGCGCGAGAGCGACCAGCCCGTCGAGCGCATGGAGATGACGGCGTCGAGCTCGAGGCGCATCTCGTCCACGCCCAGGGCGATCCTTCGGGCATAGTCGTCCAGCGGCCCCTCGGAGAGCGCGTAGTCGTCGTCGAGGACCGAGAGAACGGCACGGGAGTTGGCCTCCGCCTGGAACAGCAGCTGGAGGGCCTGGCTGCGGGCAAGCGTGCGCCCGCCGAAGTGAGTGCTCAAGTGAGGTTACTCCTTGGGGAAGACGAGGCTGTCAATGCACACGTCCACGGCGGCCACGCCAACGCCGATCTGCTCGGTGATGGCCTCGGCCACGGCGGCGCGGACGTCTGCCGCGAGCTTGGTGAACGGGTAGCCGTAGAAGACGGCGAGGTGCACGGTCACGTGGAGGGAGTCGTCCTCGACGGTGGACTCGACGGCCTTCTCGGGCGCGACGGTCCTGCTCGTGAAGACGGAGATGAGGCTCGAGGCGATGTCGTTGCCGCCAACGGAGGCGACCCCGGCAACGCGGCGGGCGGCGATCGAGACAATCGTGGAGACGACATCCCTGGAGATGCCGATGCCAGAAACGTGGAGCTCGCTTTCGGCCATGGAGACCCTCCTCGTCGAAACCGGGCCCTCGGGCCCGTTGCGTCCATTCACCCAACCAGTATACCCGTTGCCGCCCTGCGTGCGCGGCTAACAAAATGCCCGCGGGGGCGCGACGTCCCCGCGGGCAGGACCCCTCTGAGGGGAGGTGCTAGACGCGGCTCACGAACTTGCCGGTGCGGGTGTCCACCTTGATGCGCTCGCCCTGGTTGAGGTACATCGGGACCTGGATCACGGCGCCGGTCTCGATGGTGGCGGGCTTGGTGCCGCCCTGGACGGTGTCGCCCTTGAAGCCGGGGTCGGTCTCGGTGATCTCGGCCTCGATGAACATCGGGGGCTCGCAGCCCAGAAGCTCGGTGTCGGCGTAGAGGAGCTGGGCGTTGTCGTTCTCCTTGAACCACTTGGCGTTGTCGCCGATGAAGTCCGCCGGGAGCTCGACCTGCTCGTAGGTCTCGTTGTCCATGAAGTAGTAGGTGCCGCCGTCGTTGTAGAGGTACTGCATCTCCTTGGTGATGAGCTGCACGTTCTCGAACTTGGTGCCGGCGTTGCAGGTCTGGTCGATCACGCGGCCAGTCCTGAGGTCGCGGATCTTGTAGCGGACGAAGGCGCCGCCCTTGCCGGGCTTGACGTGCTGGAACTCAACGATGGTGTAGTACTTGTCGTTGATCTTGAGGCCCATGCCGTTCTTGAAGTCTGCGGTGCTGATGGTTGCCACGTGTGCTCTTTTCCCTCTATGCCCGCTCGGGGCGCGTACATACGACCCTGTATTCTAGCACGGGCTCGCCGCTGCCAAGAAAACGCCAGAAATGCCGAGAAGGACCGGGCGCCACCGGGGCCATCCGCCTCAGGCCCCCGCCCAGAGCCCCTACCCGCGCCCGGTGACGCGGTGCCAGAGGCCCACCACGCCGGCGCGCAGGACGCCGAGGAAGGTCTCGGAGCGCACGATCTTCTCGCCCCCCACGTACTCGCGGATGGCGCGCAGGGCCTTGTGGTTGTTGCGCGTGGAGAAGGCGAAGTGGCCGTTCTCCTTGGTGAAGACCGCGAAGCGCGGGATGACGCGCCCGCCAAAGAGGACCGACGCCGCTATGTGGTCGATCTGGTCCCAGGGAATCTGGATGTAGTCCTCGACGTTGCGCTCGTTGTAGTACTCGAGGGCCTTGTCCCCCACCATCATGTTGCCCGTGGTGGTGAGCCCCACGAACATCGTGGCGGGGATGGCGAGGTCGACCTTGGTGTTGCGAGACTGAGCCATGGGAGAGCCCCATTCCTTTCCGAGACAAGCGAGGGGCCGCGCCCCCGCACGAAATGCCATTGTGACACTTCCTGTGAGAGCGCGGCCCCGAGAAGTCGGGCTGGCCGAATGCCTTAGAGAATCTGGGCGAGGTGGCCGAGGATGCCGATCGCGAACATGCCGATGATGATGGCGATCGGGGAGACCTTCTTCTTGAGCAGCCAGCAGCAGAGCAGCGTGACGGCCACGGCCGCGAGGCCGGGGATCAGCTGGTCGAGGTTGGCCTGGAGGGTGGTCACCTTGGCAACATCAAGGCCGGTCGCACCAAGGGAGCTGTAGGAAGACAGCGCGCTCTTGATGGCGTCCGCGACGCCCTGGCCGCCGCCGTTGGCGGTCTCTGCGATGGCGTTCCAGTCGATGTAGGCGCCCTCGGACTGCGTGACGGTGGAGACGATCGGGGTGAACTTGATGGACACCCAGCGCTCGACCAGCGCGCCGATGACGAACATACCAAGGATGGAGGCACCCTCGGTGATCTTGCCCATGATGCCGCCGGAGAGGTCCTTGGTGATGGACGTGCCGAGCTGGTAGCCAAACTCCTGCGTGTACCACTCGAACGCCAGACGGATGACGTTCCAGGCGACGAAGAACAGGATCGGGCCCATGATGGAGCCGCCCATGGCGAGGGAGGCACCCAGAGCGCCGAGCAGCGGGCGAAGGGTGAACCAGAAGACGGGGTCGCCGACGCCGGCGAGCGGGCCCATCATGCCGACCTTGACGCCCTGGATGGCCGCATCCTCAACGGGGGTGCCGTTGGCACGGTCCTCCTCGAGGGCGAGCGTGACGCCGATGACCGGGGACGACACGTAGGGGTGCGTGTTGTAGAACTCCATGTGGCGCTTGAGGGCCGCGATCTGGTCTTCCTTGTTGGGGTAGAGCTTCTTGATGGCGGGGATCATCGAGAAGCACCAGCCGCCGTTCTGCATGCGCTCGTAGTTCCAGGAGCCCTGGAGGTACTGGTGGCGGAACCAAACCGCAAGGCGGTCGTTCTTGGAGAGCGTGAT
>CALUJT010000097.1 GCA_944321005.1 uncultured Atopobiaceae bacterium
GGCCACGCCGAGCCCCAGCGCGTAGAGAGGCAGGCTGCCCAGCACGATGCCCGCCCAGGCGGCAGCGAGCGGGACGGGCCCGAGCGGCAGGCGCCCGGCGGCGGCGAGCACGGCCCCGAACACGCCGAGCGCCACGGCCAGCGCGCCCGCGCCGAGCGCCGCGAGGGCGAGCAGCTTCGCCGCGACGGCGCGCCCGCGCGAGGGGACCGCCGTGAGGTTGGCGAGGCGCCCGGCGGCGCGCTCCTCGTCCACGGCGAGCCCGCAGACGACGGCGGACATGAGGGGCATGAGGGCGCCGAGGAACTGGGCGTAGGCGTCCGCGCCCAGCGCCGGGTCCCATCGGGCGACGGAGAAGTACTCGCCACAGGCAAGGCCGGCGGCCAGGCCGCAGACGAGGTGCACCGCCGCGAGCGGGGAGCGCGCCAGGCGCAGGGCCTCGGAGCGCAGGGCCCGCGGGAGCGTCATGCGCGGCGCCGCACCGGAGAGTCGTGCCATGGCTATCACCTCTCCTCGGAGCGCGCGAACCAGGCCGCGCCCGCCGCCGTGAGCGCGGCGTACGCGAGCGCGCAGACCAGAAGGCCGGCCAGCGTGAGCGCGCCGTCCGCCGCGAGCGCCCCGCCGAGCGCCATGTCGGCCGCGAGCGGCTCGCCGCTCGGCAGCACGGGGATGAAGCTCGTGGGGATCACCATGCTCGCCGACGGCGGGAAGAGCTGCGGCAGCGGCACCAGCGACCAGGCGAACCCGCCCACGAGCTGCGCGGCGAGCGGGCAGAAGATGCCCGCGAGCATGCCGAGCCGCGCCGTGAGGAAGAGCCCCGCGGGGATCATCCACGCCGCGGTCACCGTGTTCACGAGCGCGCAGAGGAGCATCGTGAGCGTGCCGGCGGCCGTGAGGCCCTGCGAGGAGAATGCCGACCCCGCGAGGTAGACGCCGAAGACCACGAGGTTCGAGAGCGCGCAGAGCGCGAGGCACCAGAGCGCCTTGGCCCACCAGGCGCGCCCGAGCGGGAAGCCAAGGCCCAGCAGGCCCCGCATCCGCGTGCGCGCGTCGGCCCGTGCGACGCACGCCACCACGAGCGAGAGCGCCACGGGCAGGAAGAGCGCGTACCAGTAGTTCCACGCGCTGAAGGACTGGACGCCCCGGTAGGGCATCGCGCCGAGCAGCGGCATCGGCAGCGCCATGAGCACGGCCAGGCGAACCGGCGCCGCGTGGCGCGACTTCAGCGCCTCGGCGCGCAGGCCCGCGATCAGGCCGGTCTTCTCGCCCGTCATGCCGCCACCTCCCCGCGTGTGCGGCGCCCCTCCCGGCAGACGCTCATGAAGAGCTCCTCGAGATCCTGCCCGGGCCGAAGCGCGTCCTCGTAGGCGAGGCGCCCCCGGTAGATGATGCCGATGGTGTCCGCCATCTGCTGCACCTCGGAGAGGATGTGGCTGGAGACGAGGACCGTCGTGCCCGCCGCCGCGAAGCCGCGGATCTGGTCGCGCAGCTCCTCGATGCCGATGGGGTCGAGGCCGTTGGTGGGCTCGTCAAGCACCAAAAGGCGCGGCCGGGCGACCAGCGCCAGCGCGAGCCCCAGGCGCTGCCGCATGCCCATCGAGAAGCGCCCGGCGCGCTTCTTCCCGGTGTCCGCGAGGTCCACGGCGGCGAGCACCTCGTCGATGCGGCTCTCGGGAAGGCCCAGCAGCGTGGTGCGCACGCGCAGGTTCTCGCGCGCGGTGAGGTTGGGGTAGAGCGGCGCCTCCTCGATGAGGCTGCCGATGGCGTAGAGGTCCTCGCGGCGCCAGGCGTGATCGGCGAAGAGGATCTCGCCGGCCGTCGGCCGCAGCATCCCGCAGATCATCTTGAGCGTGGTCGACTTGCCGGCGCCGTTGGGGCCGAGCAGGCCGTACACCTCGCCCTCGCGGATGTGGAGGCTCACGTCCGCCACGGCCGTCTGCGCCTGGTCGCCGCGGCCGAAGCGCTTGGTGAGCCCGCGCGTCTCGAGCATGTAGCCCATGGGTTCGTCCCTTCTCTTCCGGGCGCGCGTGCCGAGTCGCCGTGCCCGCGCGCCGTCCCTTCGGGTTCACCATCCATGGTGGGGCGTGTTTCTAACGAAGCTGTAACGGCCGTTGGGCTCTTTTGGCTCCGCCAGCCTCCGCAAGCCCCTGCCAGGCGATGCCCTCCACAACGGCGCGCTGGTAGAATGGGCAGACGAAGGAGCGTGGGCCCGGATGAAGAGCGAGGCGAAGGCGGGCCGGACGTCCAGCACGGGTGCGGTACGCTGCGCACCCGGACGCGATGCTGCTGACGCTGCGCCTCAGGGCATGAAAGTGGCACGCAAAATCGGGTAGAGCCAAGGGTTTTCCATCTGAGCCAAGCATGACCAGGTAATGGCCCACACCCCACCACCACCCGCTGTCCGTCGAGGGTCGTCCGCAGCCCAACTGCCTCCGCTCCGTCGCGCGCACGGCTCGGAAACCGACCCGCCCTGCACGGAGAGCGCCACTCACGGCCATGCCCGCCGCTCCGGCTGTGTATTGCTCCGCGGCTCGGGACAGCCGGCTGCGCCGTCTGCCCTTCGCGGCGGTCGCACACGCGGGCCGCGCCGTCTGCCCCTCGCGGCGCTGCGTATACACAGCCTACGCTCTGGGCATGGCCTGCCGGGAGTTTGACGCGCGCAGGTCGGGTCGGTTCCTCGCGGCGGCGCGCACTCCGCTACGGCAGATGGGCTGCTGCTCTCTCGCCCTCGTTCGCGGGTGGTGGTGGGGTGTGGGTGTCCGCTCGCAGCCCAAAGGGGCCGCCCCTAGCCGAGGAGCCCCTGCAAGAGCTGGACGCCGTAGCGGGCGCACAGGTAGCCGACCGCGGCGGCGAGGACCACCATGCCGACAGAGCGCACGGCGCGCATCCAGCCCGGAATCGCCCGTTCGCGGCGGCCTCGCTCGGTGTCGCGGTTTGGCTCGACGCCGTTCCAGAAGTCCAGCACCTCGCGATAGGTCGCGAGGTCGTGGTCGCGCTTGATCCTCTCCGCCCAGTGCGAGCAGAACATGAGGCACGCCCAGAGCACGAGCGTGAGCGGGAGGGTGGGCACCACCTGGACGCCCTTCCACCCCCAGATCTCGACCTGAGCCACCGCCCATAGTGCGGCGGCGACCGTGCATGCCGCGAGGGCGATCATCGCCGCGCCCAGCCTCCTGATGATGACGACGTCCCTCTCGATGGTCTCGTTCATGGTCTCCACGTCTCCTTTGACGAGAGAGTCCACGGACGCGCCGAAGATCTCGGAGAGCAGGAGCAGGCTCTGGACGTCGGGGTAGGTCTTGCCGTTCTCCCAGGAACTGATTGTCTGTCGGCTCACGTACACGCGCGCCGCGAGGTCGTCCTGCGACATCCCGTGCGCCGTGCGCAGCTCGCGTATCCTCCCGCCGACCTCCATGCCTCTCTCCCTCCGTCCTCCTCGGCGCGGCCCCTTACGGGCCAGACCATGACACGTCTCGCGGAATCGTACCATCAAAGGGTCCCGACATCGGGCGCCGCGGGGCGAGAAACGCGCGTCAAGAGTTCTTTACGCGGCCCCTACCTGCGGCTTTCCGAGGCGCACGTGGCCCGGTCGACGGTCGCGGCGCCTCCTTCACGGCGGGCGAGAAGAGTGTCGGGTCGCTCGGCGCTACCCCGCGAGCGCGCGCAGCGAGTCGGCTGCCGCCCGCGACGTGATGTGGAGCCTGAGGCCGATGGGGCTCACCTCGAGCTCCACGACGGGCGACCCCTCGTAGGTGGTGACCTCGAGCACCTTGACCTCGCCGAGGTCGTCGGCGCTCTGCCCGAGCTTCTGCGTCTCGGGCTGCCACAGCTCGAAGGCGTACTCCGCGTCGGCGTCCGGCTCCGCGGCGATGCCGCTCTCCTCAGAGAACGGCTCGAAGGCGTCCTCGATCTGGTCCTGGTCGGTCAGCTCGCGCACGACCTCGCCGGTCCTCGCGTCCCTCACGACGAGGCGGGAGACCTTGCCCCAGTCGACGTCCGAGAGCGTGTCGGCGAGCTCCTGCGCCTGCGAGGCGAAGTCCTCCGCCTGGTCGGCGACGTCGTCGAGGCCGGGCAGGCCGAAGCACCCCGCGAGCGGCAGCGCGACGGTCGCGGCGAGCAGGGCGGCGATGGCGGTGCGTGCTCTCATTGGTCTCCTCTCGATTCGGCTCCCGCCCATTCTACCCCCTGGGCCGCCCCCGCGGAATCTCTCCCACGGGGGCGTCTCGCCCAGGGACCGGGGCTCGTGGGGACTGTCTTTTGGGCCCTGGCCTAGTTGTCCCGGGCGAGCCTGCGGTAGAGGGCAGCGAAGACCGCGGCGCCGGCGACAGCCCACGCGATCGTCACCGCCATCGGGGCCAGGGAGTCGGACGTGAGGAGGCGCCCGTCGGCGGCGAGGCCGAGCAGGTCGTAGACGCCCCCGAGCGGCGTGAACTCGGCGATCGCGTCGACGGCGTCGTTCGCCGTCCCGAAGGTGGGCACGAGGGCCAGCAGCAGCACGGGCACGCTGTAGAAGCCCGCCGTCATCTGGTCGCGCGAGGCGAGCCCGAGCACGAGCGACACGAGCACCACGGGCACGGCGCCCAGCGCGGTGAGGGCGAGGTAGACGGGCAGCAGCGCGGGGTCGCCCCCCGCGACGGCGAAGCACGCCGCGCCGACCGCGACCACCGCCGCGAGCGTCACTCCGCCCTTGGACGCGGCCACCTCGCCGGCCCCGACGTTGGCGAGCATGAGGGTGCGCAGGGTGTGCTTCTCCTTCTCCTCGGCGATGCCGTAGATGAGCACCATCGAGGCGACCATCCCGACGCTCATGCAGAGCCCGGAGCCGAGCAGGAACTTCTGGAACTCGCCCTCGGCGGCAGCGAGCCCCGCGCCGGAGAGCCCCGCGTCCGCCGCCGTGTCACCGATGACGAGGCGGAACAGCAGCATGAAGCCGATGGGCATGAGCAGCACCACGAGCATCGTGGGGTTCTTGAAGAGGTCGGCGAGGTCCTTCGTGGCGAGCGCGCCGACGCGCCTCATCGTGGCGTCCATCCTACAGCTCCCTTCCGGTCAGCTCGATGAAGACCTCCTCGAGGTCGGGCTCGTCCGAGTGTATCGACAGCACCTCGCCGGCGGCGAAGAGCTCGCGCGCGGCGTCGGCGGACGCGGCGTCCTTCGTGAGCTCGACGGCGCCGCGGGTGCGCGTGGCCACCACGACGCGGTTGCGCGCGTGCTCCATGGTGAGCTCCGCCGGCGCTCCCGTCGCCGCGATGCGGCCCTCGTTGAGTATCGCCAGGCGGTCGCAGCAGCCCTCGGCCTCGGTCATGTCGTGCGTGGTCAAAAAGACCGTGGTCCCGGCGCGGCGGAGCTCGGCGAGCATCCGGTGCACCTCGGCGCGGGCCGCCGGGTCCAGGCCGCTCGTCGGCTCGTCCAAAATGACGAGCTCCGGGCTGTGGACGAGCGCCGCGAGCAGCGCCGCCCTCTGGCGCATGCCCTTCGAGCAGTTCTTGACGAGCGTCTTGCGGTCCCGCTCGAGGCCCACGCGCTCGAGGAGCGCCGGTATGCCGCGCTCGCCGCGCCCGCGCACCTTCGCGTAGAGGCGCAGGTTCTCCTCGATGGTGAGCCGCTCGTAGAGGGCGCTCGTGTCCGAGAGGATGCCGATGCGGTCGTAGTCGGCGCCCGACGCGTTCTCGATGGGCCTGCCGAACAGCGTTATGCGCCCGGTGTCCGCCGTGAGCTGGCGGGTGAGCAGCTTGATCGTGGTGGTCTTGCCGGCGCCGGAGGGCCCCAGGAACCCGAAGCACTCGCCGCGCGCGACGGCGAAGGTGAGCCCGTCGAGTACGCGCTTGGCGCCGAAGGAGAGGCAGACGCCCTCCATCGAGAGCACGGGGCTATGCGTCGCGGCCATCGTCGCCCTCCTTCCGGGGAGCCTCCCCGCTCCCGCCCCTCTCGTCCTTCCGGTCCTTCTTGCGCCTGCCGGTCTCGAACACGCCTGCGGCGAAGCAGCACGCGATGATGATGACGCCCATGATCGCGGGGTCCATGCTACATCGCCTCCCTCGCGGCGCGGTCGCCGGCGGCGAGCGCGGCCTCGAGGCTTTTGATGCGCTTCTCGGCGCGGGCGATCTGGTAGCCGAGCCCCGCGGCGAGGAGTACCGTCGCGACGGCGAGCACCATCAGGAGCGCGGAGAGCTGCTCCAGCGTGAGCGGTGCGTTGGGCCCCAGCGCGTCGGTCACGATGTCGAGGACCTGCTGTTCGGTCATGGCGTTTCCCTTCTCGTCTCCCCGGCGCCCCCTCGGGCGGCGCCGGGTGCCTTTCCGATGGCACCATCCTCGCCGGCGAGATGCGCCGCCTCAAGGGGTTTCGACCATCAGGAGCTGCGGAAACGACGAGAGGAGCAATAGGGGTCACGAGAGGAGCGCCGGGGTGCGCCTACCTCCAGCCGTAGCGGTCGCGCATGGCCTCGGCGCGCCCCTTGGCGAGCGGAATCTGCGTCGCCGCCGCGTCGGCCAGCGTGAGGTTGAAGCTGTTGCGCGTGAAGCGCTCGACCTTGGCGACCTTCTGGACGTTCACGATGTAGGAGCGGTGGCAGCGGAAGAAGCCGTAGCGCTCGAGCTCGGCCTCCAGCTCGTCGAGGGTCATGCTCACGGGGTAGAGCTCGCCGCGCACGGAGGCGAAGTTGGCGCGGTTCACGCTCTCCACGAAGTCGACCTCGCGCGGGTCGAACAGCAGCGTCGCCCCGTCGGACTTCGCCGGGACCTTGAAGACGCGGACCTCGTCGCCGGCGAACCCCGCTCCGTCCTCCTCGTCCCCCTCGACGGCCGTCTTGGCCTCGCGGATGAGGCCGTCCTCCTCGTAGAACGCCGTGCCGGGCATGAGCAGCGCCTCGCGCAGCGGCTCGCCCGCGGTGATGAGGACGCCGCCGGCGTCCGCGACCTGGCCCATCCACGCGGTGACGAGGCCGCGCGTGACGGGCGTGACGTCGGCGAGCGGGCGCTCGCAGAAGACCACCTCCGGCTCGGAGAGGCTCATGCGCGCGAAGTTGAGCAGCGCCCGCTGCTCGTTCGTGAGGTTCTTGACCTGCACGCGCGCCGCGGGGGCCAGCCCGAAGTGGGCCATGGCGTCCTCGGGCGCGACGGCGCCGCCCGCGAGGCGCGAGAAGAGCCTGAGGTAGGAGCGCACCGTCTCGCGGTCGAAGCCGCGGTCGGTGCTCACGTAGAACGCGCACCGGCGCCGCGCGTAGCGCTCGTGCACGAAGCGCACGGCGCGGTCCACCGTCTCGCGGCGGCACTCGAGGTGGACGCTCTCGCCCTCGCGGTCCGCGAGCAGGTCCTCGACGGTCTCGTACGATGCTGTGTCCGGCACGTGCCCCTCCCGGCCCCACGTCAAATGGAAAGTAAACCAAGTATATCGGGTATCATGGGGCGCATGGGAACAAGCGCACTCAGAAACATACGCGCGCTCGTCGCGCGCGACCTCCTCGACGCCGTCCGCAACCCCACGACGCTCATGTCGTGCGCCGCCGGCGCGCTCATCGCCGCGTTCTTCGGGCGCGTGGTCGCCGGCGCGCCCAGGCTCTCCGCCGCCGAGAGCGACGCGTTCGCGCTCGTCGCGGCCCTCTGCATCGCCCCGGCGTTCGCCGGCTGCGTGGTGGAGCTCTACGTCATGGCGGAGGAGCGGGAGCGCGGCGCCTACGTCACGCTCGCCGAGGCGGGCGTGGCCCCGGGCGAGATCGCCGTCTCCAAGTGGGCCTCCGGAACCATCGCCACGCTCGTCACCCAGGCGGTCTCGTGCCTGCTCCTGGGGCTCCCGCCCGCGACCACGGCCGCGCTCCTCGCGCTCTCCGCCGCGGGCTCCCAGCCCCTCCTGCTCGCCGGCCTCGCCGCCGGGCTCCACGCGCGCGAGCAGATGGCCTCGAGCCTGCTCGCCGTGCCGCTCACAGTCATCGCCGTCGCCCCCGTCCTCTCGTTCGTATCC
>CALUJT010000098.1 GCA_944321005.1 uncultured Atopobiaceae bacterium
GGCCCCGCGGCGGGGCTCTGCGACGTTGCTACCGCTCAGGGCATCGTCTCCAGCCTGGGCATGGGCCTCATGATGGGCTCCGGCGCGGGAGTGGTCCTCAAGGACATCCTGCCGCATGCGGCGAGCGTGCTGCGCAGGCGCCGCGCATCCGATGGCGAGGTGCGCGGCGGCCACGGCTGGAGCCGCCTCGAGCGCGGCACCCTTGCCCTCATGGTGGCCGCCGCGGCGCTGCTCGTGTGCATCGGCCTTGGGCTGGGACCGGTCGTGGCGGTGGTCGTGGTGCTCCTGGCCTTTGTGACCACCATCATGAGCGCGCAGTCCGTAGGCCAGACCGGCATCGACCCGATGGAGATCTTCGGCCTCATCGTGCTGCTCGCCGTGGCGGCGTTCTCCAGCGCGACGCAGGTGCAGCTCTTCTACGTGGCGGGCGTGGTGGCCGTGGCGTGCGGCCTGGCCGGCGACGTCATGAGCGACTTCAAGACCGGCGCCATCATCGGCACGAGCCCGCGCGCCATGTGGGTGGGCCAGGCCATCGGCGCGCTTCTGGGCACCGTGGTGGCCGTTGCCGTGCTGGTGACGCTCTTCTCCGCGTACGGGCCGGGCGCGTTTGGCTCGGGGCAGATGTTCGTCTCCGCTCAGGCGAGCGTGGTGGCCACGATGGTCTCCGGCATCCCGAGCGTGCCCGGCTTCGTGATCGGGCTTCTGGGCGGCGTCGCGCTCTACTGGGCCGGGCTGCCGGCCATGATGTTTGGCCTCGGCGTCTACCTGCCGTTCTACATGTCCCTTACGGCGGCCCTGGGCGCGGGCGTCAAGTGGGTCTACGACCGCGTCTCCGCGCGCGGGGGCGACTCCGAGGGTGCGGAAGAGCGCGGCATCATGGTTGCCTCCGGCGTGCTCGGCGGCGAGTCCATCGTGGGCGTGGTCATCGCGCTCGCGAGCGTGGTGAGCGGCCTGGCCGGGTAGGCGAGGCCGTCACAGGAGCTGGGGCTGTCAAAACAGGCGCGCCGTTGGGTATTGAGGGCTCGCCGCGTCCGGCCGCGCTGGCTCCGCGCACATCCCCTGGGGCGATTGGGCAACATCCTTGATATCTGACCCTTACGTAATCAAGGATGCTGCCCAATCGCCCCGTTTATCTGGCGAGAAGAACGGTCCGGGCCGCGTCCTTATCGCCTCGCGGCTCCTCGCGGGGTCCGAATGGCGACGCTGGCATCAAGGATGTTGCCCAATCGCGACCTTTTTTGCCGGGGCGGACCGAAGCCGGAACGAAGCCAGGCCGAGGCCGGGGCCGCTCGGCAACGCCCGGGTGCGGAAGGGACGCGGCGCCCGCAGGGCCCCGGCCCGCCCTGCGCTACTCCTCGCCGCGGTTCTCGTGGCGCACGAGGCGACGGCGGTAGAGCCAGGTCTCGTGCCGGTTGTCCCAGAGCTTGAACGCCTCGGCCACGAGGGTGGGCACCACGGAGAGCGCGAGCGCGCACGCCCAGCTGAAGGGCCCGATGGGAGCCAGGCCAAAGACCGCGCCCACGGGCTCCACCAGCACGAGCGCCGAGAAGGCCGCGATCACCCCGAGCGCGCTCCACACGAGCGGCATGTTGTCGCGAACCGTGCGGCGGAAGACCGAGTCGCGCGTGCGCACCGTGAAGACGTGCAGCACGCTGGTGAACGCCACCACGAGGAAGCACATGGTCTGCCCCGCGGCGAGCGACGGCCCCTCCCCGCCCGGCAGCCACGCGAAGGTGCCCAGCCAGAACGCGAGCAGGCCCACCGCCGCAAACGCCGCGGTCTGCAGAGCGATGACGCGCGTGATGCCGGAGAAGAAGCTCTCCGTGCGCCCGATGGGCCGGCGCGCCATGATCCGCTCGTCGCTCACGTCGTTGGCGAGGTTGAGGCCCGGGATGCCGTCTCCCAGCACGTTGATGAGCAGCAGCATCACCGGGGTGAGCGGCGTGCCCCAGCCCATGAGCTGGGCGCCCAGCATGACGGCGATCTCCGAGAGGTTGCACGCCAGGAGGAAGTAGACGGTCCGCTTGATGTTGGAGAAGACGTTGCGCCCCTCGCGCACCGCCGAGACGATGGTGGCGAAGTTGTCGTCCGTGAGGACCATGTCAGCCGCGGCCTTGGCGACCTCGGTGCCGGAGCGGCCCATGGCAACGCCCACGTCCGCCGCCTTGAGGGCCGGGGCGTCGTTCACGCCGTCACCCGTCATGGCCACGACCTCGCCCTGCTCCTGCCACGCCTCCACGATGCGGATCTTGTCCTCCGGGGAGACGCGCGCGTAGACGGAGTACGAGCGCACGTTCTCCACGAGCTCCTCGTCTGTCATCGCGGCGAGCTGGCGGCCCGTGACCACGGGCGCGCCCGCGCGGATGAGCCCCAGCTGCTGGGCGATGGCGCCCGCCGTGGCGGCGTGGTCGCCCGTGATCATGACGGTGCGCACGCCCGCGCGCCGCGCGAGCGCGATGGCCTCGGCGGCCTCCGGGCGCGGCGGGTCCATGAGGCCCACGATGCCCTCGAAGACGAGGTCGCGCTCCAAGGCCTCGAGCTCGCCGTCCGCTGGGAGCTCGTCCACCACTCGGCTGCCCAGCGCAATCACGCGCAGCGCGTCGTGGGCGAAGGAGTCGTGTGCCGCCTGACGCGCCGCGAGCTCCTCGGCGCCGGCCGCCGCAAAGGGCAGCCGGTCGAAGGCTCCCTTGGTGAGCACGAGAAAGCGGCCCTCCGGCAGCGCGTGCACGCTTGTCATCATCTTGCGGGCAGACGAGAAGGGCACCTCGCCCACGCGCGGGAGCTCCGCCAGAAGCGCCTCGCGCGTCTCGCCGGAGGCGGAGAGCAGGCGCACGATGGCGGTTTCCGTGGCATCGCCCACGATCTTCTCGCCACCCGCGCCGTCCGGCTCGACGGTGGCGTTGCTGGCAAGGGCAAGGCGGCGGAGAAGAGCCAGCGCCCGCGGGTCCTCCGTGCGCTCCCCCACCTCGACGGCCGGTGCGCCCGGCACCCAGGCACGGCGCACACTCATGCGGTTCTGCGTGAGCGTACCCGTCTTGTCCGAGCAGATGACCGAGGTCGATCCCAGGGTCTCCACCGCGGGGAGCTTGCGGATGAGGGCGTGCCTCTGCGCCATGTTGCGCACGCCGCGCGTGAGCGTGAGGGTGACTATGAGCTGCAGGGTCTCCGGCACGGCCGCCACGGCCAGGGAGACCGCGGCGAGCATCATGGCCCAGAACTCCTCGCCCTGCTGAAGACCCGTTGCCAGCAGCGCCACGGCGGCGAGCACGGCCACCGCGCTCACACCGTGCACCACGCGGGCGAGCCTGCGCTGGAGCGGCGTCTGAATCTTCTGGGCGTCGTTCAGGAACGATGCGATGCGCCCCATCTCGGTACGCATGCCTGTGGCGGTGACCACGGCGCGCGCGTTGCCCGCAGTGACGAGACAGCCCGAGAAGACCATGTTCACGCGGTCGCCCACGGGGGCGTCCTTCTCGACGAGGGCGTCCGCGTCCTTCTCCGCCGGCTCTGACTCGCCGGTGAGCGAGGACTCGTCCACCGCGAGGCCCGTAGCCTCGACGAGGCGCGCGTCCGCCGGCACGAGGTCGCCGGTCTTGAGAAGGATCACGTCGCCGGGAACCACCGCCGGGGTCTCCACCTCCGTGCGTACGCCTTCCCGCAGCACGAGGCAGGTAGGGCTGTTGAGGTCGCGCAGGGCCTCGAGGGCCCGCTCGGCGCCGCGCTCCTGCGTCACGGCGAGGATGACGTTCATGGCGATGACGGCCAGGATGACGACGGGCTCCACGTACCCGTGGCCCTCGCGCACTGCCAGCGCGAGCGAGAGCCCAGCGGCGAGAAGGAGTATGAGGTTGGCGACGTCCTTGAACTGTCGGAGCACCATAGAGGGCACAGACTCTGGCTTGGACTGCTGGTACTCGTTGGGCCCGTGCGCGGCGATGAGGTCGCTCACCTGTTGCTTGTTGAGCCCGTAGTCCGGATTTGAGGAGAGTTCTTCGATGGTTCTAGAGGCGGAGATGCTCCAATACTTCATGTCCCTCGTTTCGTGTTCGGGGGGCTGCTACCTGTAATGTAAATACCATCCGTTTGGTAGCATTATGCGCGGCCGACCGTCGGAACCAGAAGCTCTCCACAGGTTGCGCGATGGGTATGAGCTGCGGCGCGTTGCCGAATAACTGAATGGGGCACGATAGGATAAAGAGGAGCTCCACAACCAGACGCTTCAAACTTGTTTGTAGATTGGTGACCGTCCCCAACATACCATGCATGCTTCGTGCTGGATCCCGAAGGCAACAGCATCGAGGCCATGCTCCACGACTACGAGGGTAGCCTCACCTGAGGGACGTGAGCGCCCAGCCCCCCACGCCTGCATTCACCATGCCTCTGCGGACACGACCGGCTGCTTTTGAACCGGGTTTTTTCCGCAGAAACATGGTGATTGAAACTGCAGCCGCACCAAGCTGGGGGCCAGGCGAGTCAGCCCTCGAAGTCGAGCCGTGCCAACTTGGCGTATGATGGGTGGCATCGTTCTCACTCCCCCAGGAGGTTCCCATGGACATCGTGTCCATCGTTCTTGGCGTCGTTGCCCTTGCCACTGCGTTCACGCCATTCATCTGGCTTCAGGTCGTGGGCGGCTTTGTGGGCATCGCGGGCATCGTGCTCGCACGGAAGGCCAAGAAGGCAGACTATCGAAAGAGCCTTACCACGGCCATCGGAATGCTCTGCTCCGTCACCGGCACGCTCCTGTGCTTTCTCACGCCGGTGCTCTCGCTCCTGAGCAACGTCGCGCTCTTCATCATGACGCGATAGAGCGCGCTTCGCGCGCCGCCAGACAAATAGATGGCCGCCCTATTGCACAGTTTGCCCGTTCGTGCGATGTACGCCGGCATCCCTGCAAGGTTTTGCCCTTCGTGCGATGCCATTTCGGAGGCGCTGCAGGGGCGAGCTTTCTTTTATATTAGCAATTTCATGCTCTCCATTACTACAAAGATGGCCATACGCTGCGAGACCTGTATTTTGCATCGCACGAAGGGCACTTCCTCGCGCGCGAAGGGCGCCGCATCGCACGAAGGGCAAAACCTCGCATGCGGCGGCCCGTGGGTGTACAATAAGTGACGGTGCGTTACCTATTGGAAGGAGCCCAGCATGAAGAAGCTCGTCGCATACTTCTCCGCCACCGGGACCACGGCTCGTGCTGCAGGCGAGCTGGCCAGGGCGATTGGCGCCGACCTCTTTGAGATCGTGCCCGAGCAGCCATACACCGCAGCGGACCTGGACTGGCGCAACAAGAGCAGCCGCAGCTCGCTCGAGATGGCAGACGACGCATGCCGCCCCGCCGTCGTTGGAGGCGTGGAGAACATGGCGGCCTACGAAATCGTCTACGTGGGATTCCCCATCTGGTGGTATGTTGAGCCGCGCATCGTGGACACCTTCCTCGAGGCGTACGACCTCTCCGGCAAGACCATCGTGCCGTTTGCCACGAGCGGAGGCAGCGGGCTCGGCAAGGCGCCGCAGCGCATGGCCGAACTCGCACCGGGCGCCACGGTCCTCGAGGGCAGGATGCTCAACGGCAACCCCGACACAGATGAGCTTCGCACCTGGGCGGAGAACGTCTGCTAATTGGGGGCAGCCCCCAATTAGCAGGGCTACCAGATGCCGAGGACGTGCTGCATGCCCAGGCTCACGCACGCGATGGCAACCCAGCAGCAGAGCCCCATGAGGATGGGCTTGCCGCCCGTGCGCACGAGCTTGACGATGTTGGTGTTGAAGCCGATCGCCGCCATGGCCATGACGATGAAGAACTTGGAAAGCTCCTTGATGGGGGCTGTCACCGCAGTGGGCAGAGCGAAGACGGTGGTCACCACGCTTGCCAGCACGAAGAAGACGATGAAGAACGGGAACGCGCGGCGCAGGCTGAAGGTCTTCCTGGCCTCGCCGCCCGCACGGCGGGCCTGACGGACCTGCCAGAACGCCAGCGCCAGCGTGATGGGGATGATGGCCAGCGTGCGCGTGAGTTTCACGATGGTGGCGGAGTCGAGCGTGTTGGCGCCGGGGTGCATGCCGTCCCAGGCGGCAGCGGCGGCGGTGACGGAGGAGGTGTCGTTCACCGCGGTGCCCGCGAAGAGCCCGAAGCCCTCGTTTGTGAGACCCAGCGCCCCGCCGAGCGTGGGAAACACGAGCGCAGCAATCACGTTGAAGAGGAAGATCACGCTGATGGCCTGCGCGATCTCCTCGTCGTCCGCCTCGATCACGGGCGCCGTGGCCGCGATGGCGGACCCGCCGCAGATGGAGGACCCCACGCCAATGAGCGTGGAGATCTTTCCCGGGATGTTGAGCGCGCGGCACAGCACGAAGGACACCACGAGCGAGGTGGCGATGGTCGACACGATGATGGGCAGCGACGTCATGCCCACCTGCGCGATCTGCGCCAGATTGAGGCCAAAGCCCAACAGAATGACGGCGTACTGGAGCACCTTCTTGGACGTGAACCTGATGCCGGCGGCAAGCGGCTCGCCCTTCTCGGCAGGCACCAGCAGAGCCAGCACCATGCCCAGGAGGATGGCGAAGACCGGGCCTCCCACGACCTCGAACTGCTTGCCCAGAAGCCATGCCGGCACGGCGATGACCAGCGCAAACAGCACGCCCCTCCACGTCTTTCCAAAATCCTTGATGAGCTCCATGTCCAGACGCCCTTCCCTCGATTCCCTCAACGAGATAGAGCCTAGTTCCAGCGGTTATAATTAATTCCAATCTATTGCTTATGTCTTCATAAGTGTTTCTTTGCTCAAGGGGGCCGCATGCTGGACTATCGCACGCACACGTTTCTTGCCGTGGTCCGCACCGGCAGCTTCACGGGAGCGGCAAGGGAGCTGCACGTCACCCAGCCGGCGGTGTCGCAGCACATTCGGCAGCTCGAGGCGCACTACGGCTGCGCCCTCTTCATAAAGACCGGCCGCGGAGTAGAGCCCACCGACGCCGGGCGCCTGCTCTACCAGGCGCTCGACGCGGAGAGGAACGACGAGGCCCGGCTGCGCGCAGAGCTCGACGCCTTGCAGTGCGAGAAGAGCTCGCGCCTGCCCCTGCGCCTTGGCTGCACGCGGACCATCGCGGACTACGTGGCGCCGCAGGTGCTGGCGCGCCACCTTGCCGGGCACCCGGGCGAGCGCGTCCTCATGCGCACCGGCAACACGACCGAACTGGTGGCGCTCATCGATGCCGGGGAGATCGACTTTGCGCTGGTGGAGGGCTACTTCGATCGCAGGGCCTTCGAGAGCGCGCTCTTCTCGCGAGAGCCGTACCTGGCAGTCGCCGCCACCGGAGAGCGGCCCGCAAGCATCGCCGGCCTTCTCGACCAGCGGCTCGTTCTTCGAGAGCCGGGCTCGGGCACGCGCGAGATCCTGGAGCGACACCTCGCGGCACGCGACCTCTCCGTCGACGACTTCGCCGGCGTCATCGAGCTCGCGAGCATCCCCACGATCAAGGCGTGCGTCGCCGCCGGCGCGGGCGTGAGCTTCATGTACCGCGTCGCAGTGGAGTCGGAGCTCGCGAGCGGCACGCTGGCGGACGTAACGCCGCCCGACTTTGCCGTCGAGCACGACTTCAGCCTCATCTGGCAGCGCGGGAGCCGCTATGCCGATCGCTATCGCTCGCTCCTCCGCGAATGGAAGACATGACGGAGGGACTGTCCCTCTGCAGGTCGTCTACAGGTAGCGGCCGGTCACGCTCTCCTCGCACGCTGCGACCCGCTCGGGCGTGCCCGCGCACACGATGCGCCCTCCCGCGTCGCCGCCTCCGGGCCCCATGTCGACGATCCAGTCCGCGCTGGCGATCATGTCCAGGTCGTGCTCGATCACCACCACGGTGGCGCCGTTCTCAATGAGACGCTGCAACACGCCGAGAAGT
>CALUJT010000099.1 GCA_944321005.1 uncultured Atopobiaceae bacterium
AGTCGATCGAGGGCGAGCCGGTTTCGATTGCGGCAAGCATTTCGGAGCGAGATGCAGCCTCGGGCGCGGTTGAGCTGCCCATCTCAGAGCTTGACGCCTTGCAGGAGGGGGAGCTTCCGCGAATCTCTCTGAATGCCCCCGAAGAGACCGTGGTTATCGTGCCTGTCAAAAACGCTGCGGGGTCAGAGGTTCCACCAACGAAGGCAGTTCTCGCAGTTGTGGACGAAGACGGGAGCTCACTCCTTGCCCGAAGACTGCTCAGGTTCACGGCGGCCTTTCCCTTGAGGTCTCGGGAAACTGCGAGCTCGAGCTCATCTGTTCGAGCGTTGACTTCCCGGACATTGTCGGGGAGGAGTGGTACGCGCAGGAGGGCGTCGCCGACTTCGTGAGCTCGCGAGGCATTTTGACCGGCGTCATCGATGGGGATGGTACGGCGAGCTTCCGTGGGGGCGATCCGACCACGCGTGCTATGTTCGTGACCATGCTGTCTCGACTTGAGCTTGAGCCCAAGGCGGACGACCAGCTCTCCTTCTCGGATGTCGATCAGGACTCCTGGTATGCGAATGCCGCTGCCTGGGGGCTCCAGGAGGAAATTGTCGAGGGCGTCGGGGGAGGAAGGTATTTCGGCGGAGAGGATGTCGTCACTCGCGAGCAGATGGCGGTCTTCCTCATGCGCTATGCCCAATGGCTTGGCATTGACACGTCTGCCCGTTCCGAGCTTACCTTCTCCGATGCTTCGTCTATCTCGTCGTGGGCGAGGGATGCGGCGTCTTGGGCTTCTGCTGAGGGCTATCTCCGAGGTCACGGCTCGGGGGCGTTTGCTCCTCAAGACGGAGCCTCAAGGGCCGAGGCTTCTGCAGTTCTGATGAGGTTCATCAACGGTATGCACGCATAAAGCATTGAAAAGATTGGTTGCGGCGCACGTCTTATGTTGTATTGGGCCTTTACTAAGGATGGGAAGTAGCTGCGCACTTGTGGGCGGTCTGCGGAGGTCCTAAAATCCTAGAGGTTCGTGGCCCGACCCAGTGGGCCCCGGCATCAGCTGGGGCCCTTCCCATCTATGTGCCGAAAAGATGGGCAGCAGAGAAGAGTGCCGTACGGGTGGCCGTGGTTGCGATGCGCTCCGCTACATGTCGGGCAGGTTCTTGTAGATGCCCTGACGGTGGCCGACGCGCACGACGGCGATGACGAGCCTGTCGTCCTCGATCGTCCCGAGGATGCGGCAGGACCCCACGCGCCAGCGCCAGCCCGAGTCCGTCCCCGCGAGCTGCCGCCCGTTGGGGGGCCGGCGCGGGTCGTCGCACCCGTCGAGGTTGTCGCGCACCCAGGACGCCACGATGAGGCGCTGCTTCTTGGGCATCCTCAGGAGCTGCTTGGCCGCGCCCCTCGACCACTCGACGCGGCAGCTCACTCGGCCATCACGGCCATGCGCATGACCTCGTCCATGGAGAGGCGCCCCCCGTCGTCCTCGGCGATCGCCTCGCGGTACGCCTGGACGTCGACGGCCGCCTCCACGCGCTCGAGGGCGGACTCGCGCACGAACTCCGAGAAGCTCTCTCCGAGGAGGTCGGCGTACGACTGGATCCAGTCCCTCTCCTCGTCTGCGAAGCGGATTGCCGTGGCGCTCATGGCCATGATGCCTCCAATGCACGTACTACGATGTAGTACGGATACTCTAGCACGAATGCCAGGAAGATGCGGCGCCTGCCGGGCGGGTTCGCCCCGGACGCGAGGGGCCGGGCGAAAAAGGAGGGGGCCTCCCGCCCCCTGAGGGTATGCGCGATTCTCGGGCGGCGCGTTCTTGTCGGCGGGTCCTCTGCCTGCGGCGACGCGATTCGCCGTTGCCGGCGGGGTGCGCATACCCTGCGGGGCGGTGCGCATGCCCTGTGGGCTCGCGCTGGCGGGCGGGCGCTCTTACGGGCGGGGCGCCGCGGTCTGTTGATGTGCAATAGGAAGTGGTCCAAATGAGCGCCGGCTTCTGAGCAGCGCGTGCACCAGGAATTGAGCAGTTTGATCACGAGGGCCGCGCCCCCTGGACCAGGGGCGCGGCCCTCGCCGTAGGGTTGTCCCGGGCGGGCACTTTGGCGAGGCCGCCCGGGAAGGATGGAGGAGATGACCGTGCCCCTGGACACAAGGAATGATATACGGTCGATGGACGCCGACGGGGTGCCGAGGGCCGAGATCGCCCGCAGGCTCCGCGTCAGCCGCGACACCGTCGCGAAGTACGCCGACATGGAGGACATGTCGCCCGCCGCCCCCGTGCCGGCGCGGCGCGAGAGGCCCGCGCTCGGCGAGCACGCGGGGTGGGTCGAGTCGGTCCTGGAGACCGACCTCGGCGCGCCGCGCAAGCAGCGCCACACCGCCAGGAGGATCTACGACCGGCTGGTCGAGGAGAGGGGCTACGCCGGCTCCTACTCGACCGTCCAGCGCTTCGTGCGCGAGTGGAGGCTCGCGCGCTCGGCCGGCGCGGGCGAGGGCTACCTGGAGCTCGAGTGGGCCCCGGGCACCTGCCAGGTGGACTTCGGCAACTTCCGCGCCGTCGTCGCGGGCGAGGAGCTGGCCCTCAAGCTGCTGGTGGCGACCCTTCCCCACTCCAACGACAGGCAGTGCTTCGCGCTGAGGTCTCAGAGGTCGGAGTGCCTGTGCGCTGGGCTCGCGGCGATCTTCTCGCGCTGGGGCCGCGCCCCGAGGGTGCTGGTCCTGGACAACGCGACCGAGGCGTGCAGGATGGTCCGCGGCGAGGTGACGGAGTCCGGGCTGTTCTCCCTGTTCAGGGGGCACTACCGCGTCGAGTCGAGGTACTGCAACCCCTACTCGGGCAACGAGAAGGGGTCGGTGGAGAACGCGGTCGGCTACCTGAGGCGCAACCTCCTCGTGCCGGTGCCCAGGGTCGGGTCGCTCGCCGAGCTGAACGCCCTGCTGGCGGAGGGGTGCGCGCGCCTGAACGCCGCTGCGGGGTGCCGCGACGGCCGGGCGTCGGCGGAGGCCCTGCGCGAGGACCTCGCCGAGATGCGCGCGCTGCCCGGCGCCGCGTTCGACGCGGTGCGGTGGGTGCGGGCCAGGGCGGACAAGCGCGGCTACGTCGAGGTCGACGGCCGCGAGTACGTCGCCGGCCCGGCGTGGCACGGAAGGGAGCTGCTCGTCGGGATGCGCCCCGACTCGGTCGAGATCGTCGCCGACCGCGGCCGCAGGGTGGCGGTGCTCCCGAGGGCCTACGGCGCCGGGCCCGCCGTGCGCAACCCGCTGTCGCTCGTCCCGGCGATCGTCGCCAGGCCGCGCGCGTTCGGCGAGTCCACGATACGGCGGGACATGCCCGAGGGGCTGGTCGAGGGCATCGACCGCATGGACGCCGCCGGCCGCAGGCAGACGCTCAGGTCCATAGCGCGCGCGAGCGCCGCGTCGGGCTTCGACGCGGCGTGCAGGGCCGCGCTGCGCGTCGTCGAGGGCGGGCGCGTGCCCGACGACGCCACGGTCGACGTGCTCGCCAGGCGGATCGCCTCCGGCGCGCTCGGCGGGGAGGGCGGGGCCGACCTGTCCGTCCACGACGGCTTCCTGAGGGGAGGCGAGGCCGATGCCCGCTAGCGGGGAGCTCGCGCGCAGGGTCGTGGAGGCCGGCAGGAGGTGCTCGCTCTCCACCTCCGTGCTCGGGGAGTGGGCGAGCGCCGGCAGCCCGAGGCAGGTCGAGTACCTCGCCCGCTACCTCGAGGCCGAGGCCGCGAGCCGCGACGCCCCCAGGCGCGCCTCCCTGCTTCGGCGCTGCGGGCTGCCGGCGCCCAAGACCTTCGACGGGTACGACTGGTCGGCGGTGTCGTGGCCCGAGGGGCTCGGCCGCGAGGACCTGCTCTCGCTCTCGTTCCTGGACCGCCGCGAGGACCTCGTGCTGATGGGCGACGTCGGCACGGGCAAGACCCACATGGCGAGCGCGCTGTGCCGGCTGGCGTGCGACAGGCGCATGGAGGCCCGCTTCTTCACGGCCTCCTCGCTCGTCGCGCGCCTCAGGCGGGCGCGCGACGAGGGCCGCCTGGACAGGGAGGCCTCCCAGATCGGGCGGGCGAGGCTGCTCGTGGTCGACGAGCTCGGGTTCCTGCCGCTGGACCCGGACGGGGCGAGGCTGCTGTTCCAGGTCTTCGCGGACGCCTACGAGAGGCAGAGCGTGGTGATCACGACCAACCTCGAGTTCAGCCGCTGGGGCTCGGTGTTCGGCGACGACCAGATGGCGGCCGCCGTCATCGACCGCATCGTCCACCACGGGCGGCTGGTCCAGTTCCGGGGCGAGTCCTACCGAGTGAGGCACGCCCTCATGCAGGAGGGGTAGCGCTCAAATAGCCTGCGCACGTCGCGTGCGCAGGCTGCTCAGATTCCGGTGCTCATTTGGGACTGCGGTGGGAATCCTGGACCAAATCCATCCTATGCGACTAGCCCCAAATCCCTTCGGTACTGCATGGGGCTCTTGTAATCCAGGTCGCTCTTGATCCTGATGTCACGATACCATCTCAGATACGCGTCGAGCATGGTGATGAACTGTGTCGGCGTAAAGCTGTTGTTGGCAGGCGCCCTCTCAGCTGGACCTGAAGCGCACGTCGGAGCCCATCCCGGCAAGGGAGGCGGAGACGGGGTACTCCCATCCCTTCCCCTCGGATTTTAGCCTGGTCCCCGGCCTGGACGCCACGAAGCCCGCAAGCCTCTCGTCCCTGCGGGCCGCGCGGCGTCGCGAGCGCGACCCCTCGCGAGTGCGCTTCGGCAGCGCGAACCCGGAGTAGACCCAGCTCCTGACCCTCGCCATCGCGTCGGCGCCCGCCGCGGACCACGCGCACGGGAACGACCCCATGCGCGCCTTGTACATGTGCTGCTGCTCCGCCTCCATCGTGCCCATCGAGGGCCCGCCCCCGATCTCGGCCGCGTGGCGGCGCAGGTAGGCGGCCACGGCCTAGGCGCCCTCGCGCGCCGTCCCGTCCTCGAGCATGTCGTCGATGAGGTCGGCGCAGGCCTCCGGGCCGAGCGAGCGGACCGCGTCGGCGAGCGCCGCCCCGCCAGACGCCCTGTCGACCGCGCACGAGGCGACCGCGCGGGCGACGTGGAACGGGTCGATGTGCCCGGCTGCGTCCGGGAAGCGCAGCCTGGAGATGCCGTTGACGTACTGGGCCTCGCCGTCGGTGCCGAGGTGGACCCTCCTCACGCGCGCCAGGTCGAAGCGGCGGCCGACCTGCGCCACGGCCTGCTCCCAGAAGTCCCCGGGCGCCTCGTCGACGCAGCCGAGGCGCACCGGGGCCACCCGGCGGGCCCTCCTGCCCTCCCGCTCCTTGCCCGCGTAGGCGACCACGGCCTTCACCTCGGCGGTGGACCCGTCCCGCATGCGCACGTAGGTGCCGTCGGCCTCCGCGAGCACCTCCTCGGCGACGGAGTCGGCCTCGGGCGGCGCGCCGTCGCGGTAGAGGTCCCTCGCGGCCGAGCGCTCCATCTCGGCGACGGCCTCGCCGGCGCGGCGCAGCGAGTTCATCACCGTCGTGGCCGACACCGCCGCGCCGCCCGCCATCTCGAGCAGCCGCGCCGTGCGCGCGAAGGGGACGTCGGCGCCGCAGGTCACGAGGAACTCCCGGGCCGCCGGGCTGACTCGGTCGCCGAGGGGCAGCCCCAGCCCCTCGTCCAGCGGGCAGAGCGTGTTCCCCGCGGCGTCCAGCAGCAGCGTCCTTCGGAACGTGACGTCGCCCATCGTCGTCGCGAGCGTCCGCGGGCGCCTCGAGTGGACCCTCGACCCCGACGGCCTGGACGCGAGCAGCTCGCGGTCGCGGGCCTCCAGGGCGCGGGAGAGCGCCTCCGCGCAGCTCGCCAGCGCCATCCGCTTCGCGGCCTCCTCGAGCTGCGCGAAGCCGGCGGGCGACGACGCCATCAGCTCCGAAAGCGCCGCCTCCAGGGCGGCCGCCGCCCCGGGCACGATGCTAAGATTCACTTGCGGGCCTCCTCTTCCTCCGAATCCGAAGCAACTCGAAGGGTAAGGGAGGCCCGCCCCCAGCTCAAACCAACAGAAACTTTATGCCGACCAGGGGTCTGCGTACACACCCTGCGCATGAAGACGGGCCGCCGAGCGGGGAGGCTCGGCGGCCCGGGGGTCGCGGGAGATGGCCGGCGAGGTCCTACAGCAGCGTCATGAGCTTGAGCATGAGGTCAACGGTGCCCACGTTGTAGCCGGCGGCGGCGTAGCGGCCGCGGAAGGCGCCCTCGCCGGCGGTGGCGAGGATGCACAGCGGCAGCTTCTCCGGGTTGACGAACATGCGGCGCGCCAGGCGCTCCGGGAGCTCGGAGAAGTCGTCGAAGGCGATGGTGACGTCCGTGACGTCCTCGAGGGCGGGGAGGGTTCGGGAGAGCGTGGGGTCGGCGAGCTCGGACTCGTCGCGCACCACCAGCAGCAGGGAGGCACCGGCCTCGGCCAGGCGCTCGCGCTCCTCGCGCATCTCGTTCAGGAGGTGCTCGGTGGGCTCCATGCCCGGCTCGAGGAAGGCGGTGACGAGCGGGCGACCCTCGACGATGGCGGAGGCGGGGTCGAGCGCGTTGCCACAGTCGTCGCGCAGCTCGAACTCCTCCACGGAAATGTCCTCGAGCATCTGGTCCACGGCGGGCTGGCGCACGACGAGCTCGACGGGCTCAGCCACGCCGCCCTCGCCCACGCTCACCAGGCGCTCGGCCACCTGGGAGTCTCCGCTGGGAAGGCGCGAGGAGGTGGTGACGAGGTAGGTGCCCACGGGCAGGCCCACCTGGCAGACGCCGTCCTCGAACTCCGCCTTGCCAAAGAGGTCAAGCGTGTCGAAGCCCAGTCGCGGTGCGCCGGAGGGGGCGTTGTCGCGCTTGAGGCGGGCGATCGTCCAGTCGTGGAAGTAGCCGGGCGCGGGGGTCTCGCCGTAGGAGAAGGTGACGCCCACGGTGCACTCGGGACGCTCCACGGGGACGAAGCTACCGTGCGAGAAGTACTCGATGCCGAGGTCGATGGTGCTGATGCGCGCCGGGATGCCAAAGGTGCGGCAGATGGCCACGAAGAGCGCCCTGCGCGTGAACTCGCCGGCCTGGCCGGAGACGAGCGCGCCAACGGGGGTGCCCACGAGCTTCTTCACATGGTGGCGCACGTCGATGGAGGTGTTCTCGCAGATGTAGGACCACACGGCCATGGGGTCCTCGCGGAAGGCGGCCACCTGACCCTCGTCAAAGAAGACGCGGATGAAGGCGCGGTAGGCGCTCAGGTGCTCGAAGTGGGCTCGCGGGCAGAGCACGTAGCGGCGGTAGAGGTCCTCGGCGCGCTCGGCGTCGTCCACGCCCTCGCGCTCGAGGTAGGTGAGCGCGTCCGCGTGCACGAGGCGGGCGCCCTGAACGTGGTCCTCGAGGATGCTCGCGCGCAGGTCGCGAAAGTCCTTCGTGGTGAGCGTGGAGAGGAGCTGGGCGCGGTCCTCGCCGTCGTCCGTGGTGAGGAAGCGGGCCACCTCGGGCGCGTTGGCGAAGGCGTGCTCGAAGAAGGGGAGGCAGGTCTCGTCGTCGCGCCCGCACTCGCGCGCGAGCTCGCGGGCGGCGGCGACGTAGCCCGCCACGCGCTCGGTGCGCATGGCGTCGGCCTCGTGCTTGCGCCTGCGGCCCAGGGCGGCCTGCTCGGGCGTGACGGGGCGGGAGGGCGCGGGGTGGTCCGCCGGGGCGTGGACGTCGATCTCCTCCCAGCCTGAGGGCTGGCTGTCCTCGGGCTCGGGCACGAGGGTCACCTCGCTCGTCTCGGCGGTGCTGATCACCTGCTGGCAGACGCGCTCGCCGATGGCGGCCGCCACGCCCGCCTTGAGCGGATCGCGCACGCCGATGACGCCCACCAGCTCCCCCTCGACCG
>CALUJT010000100.1 GCA_944321005.1 uncultured Atopobiaceae bacterium
GAGGTCGCCGACTACGTCTTCGAGAACGTCTTCCTCCACTACACGATGAAGCAGTGGGGCCAGACGCCCGACCAGATCGACCCCTCCATCACCGGCCGCGTGCCCGTCTTCGTTGGAGACGACGACCGCTACTTCCCCGGCGCCCCCTTCCAGGGCATGCCGGCCGAGGGCTACACCAAGCTCTTCGAGCACATGCTCGACCACGACTGCATCGACGTCTTCCTCGGCGTTGACGCGCGCGACGTCCTGAGCGTCACCGAGACGAGCGTCACCGTGTGCGGGCGCCCCTACGGTGGCGAGATCATCTACACTGGTCCCCTGGACGAGCTCTTCGGGCTCGACCTGGGGGCCCTGCCGTACCGTACGCTCGACATGGAGTTCGAGACGCTCGACGTCGACCAGTTCCAGCCCGTGGCCACGGTCAACTACACCACGAGCGAGGACTTCACCCGCATCACCGAGTTCAAGAACATGACCGGCCAGGTGGTGCCCGGCAAGACCACCATCATGCGCGAGTACTCGAAGGCCTACACCCCCGGCAGCGGCGAGACGCCGTACTACGCGATTCTCGAGGACGAGAACCTCGAGCTCTACCGTCGCTACCGCGAGCGCGTCTCCGGCCTCGTCAACTTCCACTGCGTGGGTCGCCTCGCCGAGTACCGCTACTACGACATGGACGGCGTCGTCGCCTCGGCGCTCGAGCTCTCGGACGAGATCATCGCCCAGCACAACTAGGCTAGAGATAGGACTTCCCTGCGGGCCCCTCGGGGCCCGCCCCCATGAGCAGAAGGGCCCTCGATGAACAAGACCATCACCTTTGGCATCCCGTGCTACAACTCGGCGGAGTACATGGACCACTGCATCAGCTCCATCCTCGAGGGCACGGACTACGCCGAGGACGTCCAGATCGTCATCGTGGACGACGGCTCGGCCAAGGACGAGACGCCCGCCAAGGCCGACGAGTGGGCCCAGCTCCACCCGAGCATCATCAAGGCCGTGCACCAGGAGAACGGCGGCCACGGCGTCGCCGTCATGAAGGCCGTCGCCCACGCGGACGGCGTGTACTTCAAGAACATCGACTCCGACGACTGGGTGGACGCCGACGCCGTGCGCGCCCTTCTCGACACCCTGCGCCGCTTCGTCGAGCTCGGCGAGCGCGTGGACCTGGTGATCACCAACTACGTCTACGAGCACGTGGAGGACGCCACGCAGAACGTGGTGGACTACCGTCGCGTGCTCCCCGTGGGAAAGGTCTTCAACTGGGGGCAGATAGGCCACTTCGCCATGTCCCAGTACCTGCTCATGCACGCGCTCACGTACCGCGTGGACACGCTGCGCGAGGCGGCGCTCCAGATGCCGCCGCACACCTTCTACGTGGACAACATCTACGCCTACGTCCCCTTCCCCAAGTGTCGCAGCCTCTTCTACCTTGACGCGGACGTATACCGCTACTTCATCGGCCGCGACGACCAGTCGGTGAACGAGAAGGTCCTCACGTCCCGCGTGGACCACTACTGGCGCGTCGCCCGCATCATGATGCGGGCGTACCACGTCTACGACGACATCCAGATCCCGCGCCTGCGCAGCTACATGATGAACTACTTCACCATCATCATGGCCATCTGCTCGGTCTTCTCCAAGATGAGCGACCGCCCGGACGCCATGGACGAGCTCCAGAAGCTCTGGGACGAGCTCAAGGCGTACGACTCCCGCATGTACCGTCGCGCGCGGCACGGCGTGGTGGGCCTTGCCACCAACCTGCCCGGCACGGTGGGAAGGTGGATCACCATCGGCGGGTACCGCGTGGCGCGCAAGGTGGTCAAGTTCAACTAGCGTACCCTTCGGGGTTGTCGACCGCCCGCCCTCATCGTCCGCTCACTGCGCCGTGCGCAGAAGTCGCTGACGATGAGGGCGGGCGGTCGGCCGTAGGGTCGCCGTCTCACACCGCGTGGGCCAAGATGGGCTAGAGGTCGCGGGCGGAGGGGTAGCCGTAGGCGCCCTCTGCCTGGCGGGCGCCGTCGGCGATGGCGCGGCCGAGGGCCCTCGTTGCAAGCGAGCCAACAACGTCGACGGGCGCCTCCACGTCTCCCGTGGCCATCACGAAGACCGTGTCGCCGTCGTTGGTGGTGTGGGTGGGGGAGATGGCGTGGGCGTACGCGTCCGCCGCCATCTGCGCCACCTTGGTGGCCTGGGCCTTGGTGAGCCGGGCGTTGGTGACCACGCAGGAGATCGTCGTGTTGGTGCGCCCGAGGGGCATCTGGGCGTACCCGCCGAGAAGGACCTCGAGGGTGTCGGCGAGCGCGACGCCGTCCTCGGTGCGCACGCCGGCGATCTTCTCGCCCGTGTCGGGGTCCCTCACGTCGCCGCAGGCGTTCACGGCCGCGACGGCCGCGCAGACGAGCTCTCCCGCGCACTCGACGTCCTCGCCGAGTCCAGACTTCATGGCGCGCGCCGGCCCGGCGAGCTTGCCGACGGTGCATCCCGCGCCCGCGCCCACGTTGCCGCGGGGAAGAGGCTCGTGCGCGCCCTCGAGCGCGGCGGCGCAGGCGGAGCGCCCGTCTTCTGCGCCGGGGCGCACGTGGGCGTCTCCGCAGGCAAGGTCGAAGAGACAGGCTCCCGAGACGATGGGCACCTTTGCCACGCCCACGTCGAGCCCTATGTCGTGGCGCTCCAGCTCCTCGGCCACGCCGCAGGCCGCTGAGAGGCCGTATGCGCTGCCGCCGGAGAGCACGACGGCGTGGAGGACGTCTACGGTCTCCTCGGGGCGCAGGAGGTCCGTCTCGCGCGTTGCGGGGGCGCCCCCGCGCACGTCCACGCCGCCCGTCGCCCCCGCGGGGCAGAGGATGACGGTGCAGCCGGTGCCCGCGGTGGCGTTTGTGGCGTGCGCGGCGTAGATGCCGGGAATCTGGGTCACGCTCTCCATGGTCTTCTGGCTAGGCAAGGGGACCTCCCATCCTTATGGCCTCGGCCACGTAGTCCCTGTCACTTTGGGCGAGGGCCCCGAGCTCCCTCAGGAGCCTCGACACGGGGAGCCCCACCACGTTTGCGTAGTCGCCCTCGATGCCCCTCACGAGCACCCGGCCCGCGCCCTGGATGCCGTATGCGCCCGCCTTGTCCATGGACTCCCCGGTGGCCACGTATGCCAAGATCTCCGCCTCCGTGAGCTCCCAGAAGGTGACGGCGGTGGTCTCGACGAAGGTGACGGAGGAGAGGGCGGAGGCGTCGCCCGCGAGCCTCATGGCGCAGACGCCGGTGGAGACGTGGTGCGTCCGGCCGGAGAGCTCCCGCAGCATGCGCGCGGCGTCAGACTCGTCCGCGGGCTTGCCGAGGGCCTCGGAGCCCATCCAGACGATGGTGTCCGCGGCAACGAGGAGCCCGTCCGCGGGCACGCGGTCAAGGTCGGCCCGGGCGGCCTCCGCCTTCTGGGCGGCGAGGCGAGCCACCAGGTCGACGGGTGACTCGCCGTCAAGGCGCGCCTCGTCTATGTCCGCGGGGCGAATCTCGAGCTCAAAGCCGGCCTCCGAGAGGAGCTCCCGGCGCCGGGGCGACTGCGAGGCAAGGATCATGGCATGCCTTTCGAGGGTCTGTGCGTCCTGTAACTCCCATTGTAGGCTTCACGCGGCGCGAGGTTCTTATCGCCGGGGAACACAAAAAAGGCGGGAGCCGGCGATGCGGCTCCCGCCCAACGTCTGACGACGCGGTGTCGAGGGTGCTACTCGACGACGATGGCGGAGACGGGGCAGTTGTCAGCAGCCTCCTGGGCGGCGTCCTCGGCCTCCTCCGGCACGTCCTCCTCGATGGCGACGGCGACGCCGTCATCAGAGATGGAGAAGACGTCGGGGCAGGTGCCCTCGCAGAGCCCGCAGCCGATGCAATCCTCGTTGACCGTAGCCTTCATGTTGATTCCTCTCTCTTGCTTGGGCCCCTCGCCCAAGTTGACTTTCTTTGTACACGTTTCGGCGCCTGCGCGCAACCTAAATTCTCACACATCCCAAACAGACGGTCGACGGTTATGAGCTGGGCGTTTATTCCTACCCCGGCGGTGGAGTTTAGGGGAGGGACTCCCGCGTCCGGCCATGGACGCAGGTTCTGGGCGCGGGCGGACGTTTGGGGCGGCCAAGGCGTCCGTGCGCGCCCAAGACCCGTAGGCAGCGGTGGCGCGGCAAGAAGAACGACGGGCCGCCTATAATCCGCGTGCCTCCGTGCGTTCGAGCAGGGTCACGGTCTCCACGTGGTAGGTCTGCGGGAAGAGGTCCACGGGGGTCACGTGCGCGGGCGAGAAGGTGCCGGCCTCCTCGAAGCGGGCGAGGTCGCGCGCGAGCGTCGCGGGGTCGCAGCTCACGTAGGCGATGGCGCGGGCGGGCTGCTCGGAGAGGCGCCGCACCACGTCCTCGGCGAGGCCCGCGCGCGGCGGGTCCACCACGATGACGTCGGCGTCGGTGTCGGGGAACTCGCGACCCGCGTCGCCGCCGATGGGGTCCACGTTGTCGAGGCCCGCGGTCTCGAGGTTGCGCCTCAGGTCCCGCACGGCGGGCCCGTAGGACTCCACGGCGGAGACGAAGCCCGCGCGCCGCGCGAGCGGCAGCGTGAAGGTCCCCGCGCCGCAGTAGAGGTCCATGGCCTCCTCGTCCCCCTGCGGGTCGAGGGCGTCCAACACGAGCTCCACGAGCTTCTCGGCACCTCTGGTGTTCACCTGGAAGAAGGAGGGGGCTGAGACGCGCATGCGCTCGTCGCCCACTATCTCGCCCCAGGACCCGGCTCCGGAGAGGCACTCGACGCCCGCGATGCGGCGGGCCTTGGCGGGCCCCTTCTGCATCACGCGGACCACCGAGGTCGGCCTGAGGGCGTCCGAGAGCACCTTGGCGGCCTGGGCGCGCGGGAAGGCGCCCGGTCGGTCCCAGAGGGCGACCTCGACGTCCTTGGTGCGGCGCGACACGCGGATGCCAACGCGCTCGAGGTCGAGGTGGTGGCTGTTGGAGAGGTAGGTGAGCGCACCGGAGACGGCCTTGACGGCGCCGGCGTGCGCCTTGTCGAGCAGCATGCAGCTCTTGACGCGGACGACGTCGGCCTCGCCTCGACCGTGCATGCCCAGGACGGCGCGCCCGCGGTCGCGCGTGACCGCGAGCTCGACCTTGTTGCGGTAGCCCCAGGGGTCGCTCGGCGAGACGAGCGGCCTCACGAGGGCCTCTGCGCGCTCGGTCCCCATGCGCCCGATGCGCGCGAGAGCGTCGACCACGCCGGAGCGCTTGGCGGCGGCCTGCGCGGGGTAGGAGAGCGAGGCCCAGGGGCACCCGCCGCACGCCCCCGCGAAGGGGCAGGCGGGAGTCACGCGGTCGGGCGAGGCGTCGAGCACCTCGACCAACCGCGCGTGCGCCCAGCGGTCCTCCTCCCGGTCCACGACCGCGCGCACGCGGTCCCCGGCGACGGCACCCTCGACGAAGACGGTCTTGCCGGAATCGTCGCGGGCCACCGCGTCGGGGCCGTAGCTCATGCGCTCGCAGGTCAGCTCAATCTCTCGCGCCTGGCTCACTCGTCACCCCCGCCAAAGAGGGTGCCGAAGGCCTGCCCAAAGAGGCCGAGAGCACGCGACACGCGCCCGCGCCTCTTGCGCGGGGCTGCCGGCCTGGGAGCAGGCGCGGAAGAGGGCCTCGGCGCCTGCGCCGGGGCAGCGGCCGGGGCGGGCTCGGGGGCCTGTGCCGGCTCGGGGACGGGCTCGACGACGTCGGAGGGCTCGTCCTTCTCGGAGGGCTCCTCCGCGGCGAGCTCGGGAACCGCCTCGGGCACCGGCTCCACGCGCGGGGCCTTGGCCGCAGCGGCGCGCTCCTCCATGGCCTCCTTTGCACGGAGGTAGGCCTCGCGCAGGAACTCCTCCTGGCAGTTCACGCGCGGAGCGTCCTCGGGGGAGTCCACGCGCGCCCAGGTGCCCTCGGAGGTGAGCTGGCGCGCCTTCACGTTGTCCGCGAGCTGGAGCTCGATGAAGTGGCGCACGATCTCGCAGCAAGCGGGGTCGCGCACGGGGTAGGCGATCTCCACGCGGCGCTCGGTGTTGCGCGTCATCATGTCCGCGCTCGAGAGGTAGATCGTGTCCGCGTACTCGCCGAAGGCGTAGATGCGGGCGTGCTCGAGGAAGCGCCCGGCGATCTGGCGCACCACGAGGCCGTCGGTCTTGCCCGGGACTCCCGCCTTGATGCAGCAGATGCCGCGGACCACCATGACCACCTTGACGCCGGCCTCGCAGGCCTCGGAGATCTTGTCGATGACGTCGCGGTCCGTGAGGGAGTTCATCTTGAAGAAGACGCGCGCGGGCGCCCCCTCGCGGGCGCGCGCGATCTCGCGGTCGAGTCCGCGCATGACGAGGGGCTTGAGGCCCACGGGCGCCACGCCGAGCTGGCGATAGGTTCCGCGGAGGTTGCCGAGCGAGAGGTTGCGGAAGAAGGTGTTGCCGTCCGCGCCTATGCCCTCGTCGGCAGTGAGGAGCATGAAGTCAGAGTAGAGGGTCGCGGTCTTCTCGTTGAAGTTGCCGGTGCCCAGGCACGTGATGCGTCGGATGCCGTCGCGGTCGTGGTAGGTGATCTGGCAGATCTTGGAGTGGCACTTGAAGCCCTCGGAGCCGTAGATGACGGTGCAGCCGGCGTCCTCTAGGCGCTCCGCCCAGGCGATGTTGTTGGCCTCGTCAAAGCGGGCGCGCAGCTCCATGAGGACGGTCACGTCCTTGCCCGCCTCGGCGGCGCTGATGAGGCTCTCGCAGAGGTGGCTGGACTTGGCCACGCGGTAGAGCGTGATCTTGATTGAGATGCAGGCGTCGTCGGCCGAGGCCTCGCGCACGAGGCGCAAAAGCGGCGTCATGGACTCGTAGGGGTAGGTGAGAAGGACGTCGTGGTCCTCCACCTGGCCGCGCATGGGAAGGGAGAGGTCCACCATCGGGGAGATCTGCGGCTCGAAGCGGCGGAACACGCAGGCGGCGTGCTCGTGGTCCGGGATGTGGGACTCGAGGCCGTAGACGTAGCCGAGGTCTATGGGCCTGTTGAGGCGGAAGACGCGGCGCGGCTCGAGGGAGAGCTCGTCGGCGATGAGGCCCTCGAGCGCCTTGCCAAGCTTGCCGCGGATCTCAAGGCGCACCGGCTGCAGGCGCTGGCGCAGCTTGAGGACCTTCTTCATGTGCTGGCGGTAGTCCTCCTCCTCCTCGACGCCCTCGCCGTCCGGGTCGATGTCGGCGTTGCGCGTGACGCGCAGCACGGCGGAGCGCTTGGGGACGTAGTCGCCGAAGCACTGGTCCAGGCAGGTCTCGAGCACGTCCTCGAGCAGGGTGTAGCGCCAGGCCTTGGGCGTGGCCGGCAGCGCAACGACGCGCTGCTCGGTGCGGGGCACCTCGATGATGCCAAGAAGGCCCGTCTCCTCCACTCCGTCGAGCGAGCACGCGACGAAGAGTCGGCCGTTCCTCAGGTTGGGGAAGGGGTGGCGCGGGTCGACGATGAGGGGGGAGATGATGGGGGCAAGGCGTCGCTCGAAGTGATGCTGGACGGCGGCGCGGTCCTCCTCGGTGTACTCGGCAGGGGAGACGCGCACGAGCCCGTGCTGGGCGAGAAGGGCCTCGACCTCGGCGAGCCCCCTCTCGTGGCGCTCCACCAGGGGGGGCAGCGCGTCGAAGATTGCCTCGAGCTGCTCGGTGGGCGTCATGTTGGACTTGTTGTCCTTGGGCTGGTTCTTGAGCGAGGCGAGGTCGGAGAGGCCGCCCACGCGGATCA
>CALUJT010000101.1 GCA_944321005.1 uncultured Atopobiaceae bacterium
AAGCTCGAGGGCCGCGAGTTCTCCTACGAGTATCTCGAGAAGACCGACAAGCTCGGCGCTGACGTGCCCAACCCCAAGAGCCACGTGGCCTACGGCTACGCCACGCACGTGGTGATCCTGGACGACGACGGGCGCGTGACCGAGGTCCACGCCGCGCACGACTCCGGGCGCGTGGTGAACCCGATCGCCATCCAGGGCCAGATCGAGGGCGGCGTGCTCATGGGCATGGGCTACGCGCTGACCGAGCGCTTTGACCTCGAGGACTGCGTGCCGCAGGTGAAGTTCGGCACGCTGGGCCTCTTCAGGGCGACGGACATCCCGGACATCCACGCGATCTACGTCGAGAAGGACGAGCTCTTGGACGTGGCGTACGGCGGCAAGGGCATCGGCGAGATCGCCACGATCCCCACCGCGCCCGCGGTCCAGAACGCCTACCGCGCCCTCACCGGCGAGCTCCAGACCGAGCTTCCGCTGCGCCACTCGTACTACTCCTGACACCTTGACAGTTTGCTCAGGTCAAACTGTCAACCTTGACAGCTGGCCCCGGGCAAACTGTCAACCTTGCACCACTCGCGACTGGGACGCTCCACCTCGTCGCAATCCCTTGAAAGGGGCCCGCCGGTTCTGCCATGCCCGGCGGGCCCTCTCTTTGCGCGCGGGCTGCCCTTGACAGTTTGCTCAGGTCAAACTGTCACCCTCAGTATCTGATAGCAGCGCGCGCGGGAACCATTGTCCGAGTCCAGGAGATTGGTCGTCTCTGCGAGACATCCTGGCGTGACGACGATTTCGTCATAGCTCGCAAGAAGCCTGCAGAGTGCGTCGTAGGCGCCGGCATCGTAGGCGGCAAGACGCTTGTGGCGGGCTATTGTCGCGCGGTCTGCGAGTCCAACAAGAAAGAGCAGGAATACGTTGGTGTCGAGTGCGACCTTACGCCGGCTCATGGTAGGGCTCCATCCTCTTGAACTCGAGCGTGGCCCTGTCGAGGATGAGCGTCTTATAGGTGCGCAGTGACTTTGGGCTTGTAGTGAGTCCTGCAAGGGCTGTGGCCGGAAGATCGCTTCCGAGGACGTAGCCAACAACGACGTGCCAGCTAGTTTCGTCCTCGCTCAGCTCGATGCCCTCGAGAGCCGCGTACTTAGCCTCCGGGATGAGCTCCACGAGAATCTCAACTGCCTTCTTTGCTGCGGCCTGTGCCGACGAGACGTCCATGACGAGTCCTCCAACCATATTGTTCCTTTCTCTTCAAGTGTAGCGCGCTCGCGTTCAAGCTCTTAAGGGAGTTCCTCATGAAGCCTCCGTGTCTCCATGGGGGAGTAAGACCCTAGCACGGGGGAGGTAGGCCTTGTCTTGCAGCTGTCTTCCACGTAGCTGCGTTCCCAGCTCAAGACAGTCGAGAAGGACATATGGTTCGAATCTCTATCGACAGACGGTTGGGTTTCGTGTGTCACCGGTAGACAAGCTCCCTTGGGCGCTCTGAGCTGCGCGGCGGCAGGCACTTCTCGGCGGGTGACCACCTTGTCGTTGCGCTCGTGGACAGTGAGGTCCGTGCGTTCGCGACGCTCGCGACTTTACCGTCAAATCTTTACCGCCAGTGGCGGTAAAACGGTGCGTCGCTCCCATGGGCGCCCGGCGGCCCATCAATCAACGCTCCCGTCACGCTACGGAAACACGGGTAGGGCAAAGTTACCCTTTGTGTAGCTGAGACTGCCCGCGCCCCGTAGAGAGGCCCCTCATGTTCGACTTCCTCATGTCCGCCATCACCGCGCTGAACGACAACGTGCTGTGGGGCGTCCCCATGGTCGTGCTGATGCTCGGAACCGGAGTGTTCCTGCTCGCCGTCACCAGGGGCGTCGTGTTCACGCGCTTCAATGTGGTCATGCGCTACACCACCAAGACGCTCTTCCGGCGCGCCGACCCGTCCGAGGCGGGGGAGGGCACCATCTCGCCCTTCCAGGCGGTGTGCACCGCGCTCGCCGCGACGCTCGGCACCGGCAACATCGTGGGCGTGGCGCTCGCGGTGGCCACGGGCGGCCCGGGGGCGATCTTCTGGCTGTGGCTCTCCGCACTCGCCGGTATGGTCATCAAGTTCTGCGAGGTCACGCTGTCGGTGGCCTACCGCACGCGCAACGAGCGCGGCGAGATCGTGGGCGGCCCCATGTACTACATCTCCCGTGGCCTGGGCAAGACCTGGCTCGCGATGCTGTTCGCCGCCTTCGGCTTCTTCGCGTCCTTCGGCATCGGCGCGAGCGTGCAGGCCAACTCGCTCGCCGGCAGCGTGAACGCCACCTTCGGGGTGCCGCTGCCCGTCATCGGCGCCGTCGTGGCGCTTCTCGCGGGACTCGTCCTCATCGGCGGCATCACCCGCATCGCGCAGATCACCGAGAAGCTCGTGCCCTTCGCGGCCATCTTCTATCTCGCCGGTGCCGCGGCGGTGCTCGTGGTCAACGCGGCCGAGATTCCCGCGGCGATCGCTCAGATCTTCCGCGACGCCTTCACGGGCACGGCGGCCACGGGTGGCTTCCTGGGCGCCACGGTCATGTACGCGTGCCGCGTGGGCATGTCGCGCGGCGTATTCACCCACGAGGCGGGCATGGGCTCGGCGCCCATCGCGCACGCCTCCGCCGACACCGACCACCCCGCCCGCCAGGGCCTGTGGGGCACCTTCGAGGTGTTCTTCGACACCATCGTCATGTGCACGATCACTGGCCTCGTGATCATCACCTCGGGGCTGTGGCACGCCGACCCCATGATGTCCGAGGGCGCCATGAGCTCGGCCGCCTTTGGGCAGAGCATCCCCGGCGGCCAGTACATCGTGACCGTGGGCCTCATGCTCTTCGCGTTTGCCACGCTCATCGCGTGGTACTACTACGGCGAGAAGTGCGTGGAGTACCTGTTCCGCAAGAGCCGCGCCCAGCGCGCCGCCGTGCGCGTCTACCAAGTTGCCTACGTCGCCATGGTGTTCGCGGGCTGCGTGACCAACCTCGACGTGGTGTGGGAGTTCGCCGACTGCTTCAACGGCCTCATGGCGATTCCCAACCTCATCGCGCTGATTGCGCTCTCGCCCGTGATTCGCCGGCTCGCGGCGGACTTCTTCCGCGACCCCGACCGTCGCCGTCCGCGCGACACGGACTACAGCGGGATGCTGACGTTCAGGGACAAGTAGCGGGCCCCTGGCGTTCGTTCTGCGACAATGGGGCCACAATCCCTCTCGTGTGGGAGGTGCCCCATGACGTTTGCCACCGCTCCGGTTTCGCGTCGCAAGCTTGCCTCGCTCGTTCTTCTCGCCCTGGTGACCATTCTTGTCCTTGTGGGCTGCGGCAACCTGGGGGAGTTCGACGAAGAGGGCGTTGCCAGGCAGGCGGAGCGGTATTACGCCGAGAAGTACGGTGACGACGCCCGCGTGGTCGACGTCTGGGAGGACCGGTCGTATGCCCTGTTTGGCTACCGGTCGTCCGGCCAGGCGTTCTGCACCATGAGCGACGGTCAGACGGTACTCGTGGACTTTGAGGACGGTGTCGTTGGCGACAACCGGCAGCAGGACGAGATCACGACTGCTTACGAGCAGCGCTTCCGCGAGGAGCTCGAGGGTTGCTGCGAGCGCCTGGGGGACGCGGGCTGCGACGTTGCATCCGTGACTGTGAAAGGCGTCCCGCTTGAGGAGGACGGCTTCTTTGAGGGGTGCATCTCGACGTACTACTGGCCGGAGGATCCAGCTGGCGAGAAGAACGGCGAGGTCGAGACGACCGTGGAGCAGAGCGCCTCGTTCTTCTACGCGCGCTACACGGGCGACGACAGCTTTTTCGAGCAGGAAGCCTCGCGCGTCAGCCTGGGCGTGCCGTACGTTGAGATCGAGCTCTCCGGTGCGGACGCGGACTACGCGGACGGCTTCCCGACGGACGTTCCCGAGACGCCCGCGTGGGTGGCGCCCATCGAGGGGGCGTGCCGCGCGCTGCTTCCTCTGACGGATGGGGACGCGGAGACGCGGGTGGTCGTCTACCAGGCCGGGTGTCGCGATGGGGTGCCCGAAGACACCGACGCCGCCATTCTCAGCGACGCGGAGAACGGCAAGCTCGGCGAGCTCAGCCCCTTTGACGATGGCGACTCGGGCGCCGACGACATCGGCAGCTGGCTCATCGTGGAGTGGGTCCCCGTGGGCAAGGGCGTCTACGTCACCTCCGACGACTGCGGCGTGCGTCTGCGCGCGGGCGACGTGACGCTGGAGACCGTGGAGAGCCCCGTCTCGCTGGAGGAGCTCCGGGAGAGTGGAAGCCTCGAGCGCTTTGACAAGCGCGAGTTCGCACCGGCGGCCTTTGAGGCCTATAGCCTGGCGGTGGCCTCAGACCTCTTTGCACGCCTGCCGGAAAGCGTGCGGGACAACGGGTGGTTTGACATCAGGTTGGCGTATGACAACCAAGACCCGCTGACGGGCCTTGCGGAGCTGGGCGTCACGCCGGGCGATTTTGCGCCCACGCTCTACCAGGTCGAGAAGAACCCTGCCGCCGAGGACACGCCGCCCTACGAGGTGATCGCGATGCGCGCGGAGACGCTGACAAACGGCTTCCAGTACAGCGAGCCCGAGCTGTTTGCGGACGAGCCCCTGCTCTTCGTGCGGATGTAGGTGGTGTATCTGGGCGAGGCGCTCTCCGCTGGCAACTGTACTGGCGGGACTCACGGATGACTAAACATATGGGATTCGGACGCAATATCCTTGGGTATACAATGTACGACAAAGTAGGAGGTTGTAGTAAGGAGTATCCATGGCCACCGTAACTGCGACCGAGTCCATCTCTGCGAAGCTTCGCAAGGACGAGAAGGACCGCTTCTCCATGATCTGCGACGAGATTGGCACCTCTCCGAGCAACGCAATCCGCATGTTCGTGTCTGCGTTCAACCGTCGCGGGGGCTTCCCGTTCGATCCGTCCAATCCCTACGGGTTTAGTCAGGAGACGCTTGCTGCGATGGATGATGCGGCGACTGGCAGGAACCTCTCCGGCCCCTATCACACCGTCAAGGAGGCACTGGCCGCGCTCGACGAGGAGTAGGCCATGCTGGAGCTGAAGTTCACTGCCAAGTTCAAGAAGGACTACAAGCGCGTGAAGCGCCAGGGCAAGGACCTCTCGAAGCTCGAGAGGACCCTTGAGGCGCTTGTGCGGGAAGAGACTCTCCCTGATGCGATGCGCGACCATTCGCTCGGTGGGACATATCGCGGTCACCGCGAGTGCCACATCGAGCCCGACTGGCTGCTCATCTATCGCGTGGACGAGGAAGGGCTTGTTCTCGTTGCCACGCGCACGGGAAGCCATAGCGAGTTGTTGGGACTATGAGCGTCGGCTGTGCTTGACTGCGCGACTACGCGCACCGCTCGAAGACACAGTCGTTGTGGTAGTGGATGAAGTCGAGGCTCGGCCAGGTCGACTCGTCGCTGCCCGGCAGGGCGATCTTCCTCCCGTCGAAGGCGTAGAGCCACCGGTCGTTCGTGGGCGTGTGAGACACGCGCGAGGAGGCCACGACGCGGTAGCGGTCGTCGAGCGTGATGAGGCCGCGGTCGAAGGCGCGGTCGTGCAGCGCGTTGAGCAAAAGGCCGTTCGAAGACATGGGGCGCTCGCTCGGCGTGGCCGCCGCCCACGGCTTGATGTGGCTCGCCTTGAGCAGGGTGGGAATGTCGATACCCGTGAGACAGCAGGTGCCCCCGTAGTTGGAAAGAAGCACGCTGCGGAAGTAGTCCTGGTTGACGCGTGTGCGAACCTGCTCGACGCGCTCCAGCCCGAGCTGTTGCGGCTGGTCAGGGCGAGAAGAACCTGAGGCCTCGTTCTCTCCGTCGCAGGAGATTCGAGTTCCGATTTGCTCGAGCTCCCACATCGCCTTGGGCATGGTTGCAGCAAGCTCTGCGAAGATAATCAAAAACCTGACATCATGTAGGCATTATCTAATGCTTGTTAGCACTAGAGAACGAGGAGATGACCGCAGAATATGAATGAGTTTGATTGCGTCAGTGAGTACTGCCGGAAGAGGGATGAGATTGTTTTGTCTGACCCTGAGTTCAAACTATTCTCCCCTCAGTCAACCCCTATATTCTATTCGGTGTTTTATGATTCTTATAACCGCTACATCTTGGCTCTGAATCACGAAATAAAGATGCTGAGAAGGCACATTCGTTCGTTGCGTGCCTGGACAGAAGTGGAGCAGTCTCATCTTGATGATTTGGAGGGGACGGTCTGGGGATGCATTCTTTCCGATTATGTTGAGCCCACAGTTCGGTCCGCAATCGACTTACCTAAGGAGATTAAAGATAAGATATATCAAGCGACTTGGAAGCTGTCTATAATTGCACAAAGTGGCGCTGAAGGCGCCATGTCCATCGAGGAAATTGCGGAAAAGAATACAAGCAATTATAAGCTGTTTGAGGCTCATGGGATGAAGAGCCCGGAGTTAGATTGTCTGCGGGAGTGTCTGGATGCGCTTCATGGCAAGGAGCATATTGGGGCTAATCTACTTGAAAAGCTCCATGGAGAAAAGCATCACGACATTCTCTCTCCCATCCATATGGGCTATCCGTACGTTCGAGTAAAGAAGGATGCCTCGTCTGGGATGATTGTGGTTCACCATGCCGAAGACAGGCTTGACTGGCACTCTTTAATTCCAACGATTGATGCGCAAAGAGTACTTGCTCAAAAAGCTTACGTAGCGTTTCATGACTATGCGGAGAAGCTAATCAGCAGCGGGCTTCATTTCGGGTAGATTGGATGCTGTCGTTCCGCATGAGATGATGTCCAAACAATACAGGCGGATGTAGAAAACAACGAGCAGGTCAGACGTAGTGTTGCGAAGCGGTGGCATTCTCGTTGTGCACGTGACGCTTTACCCGTGAGAAGAAGGGAGGCTGCCGTGGAAGGACGTGACGTCGCGCGATTCGCGCACGAACTCAGGGAGAAGATCGAGGGGCGGGGTGCCGTCGCGCTCGAGAGGACTGACTGGGCGGGGCGCTTCTGGGGGCTCGGCTTCAGGATGGACTGCGGGCACTCGTACGAGGAGCGCTACGGTCTCGCCCTGGGTGACGTGCGCGGCCTCAGGCACAAGCTTGCTTGCATCGACGATTTGCAGACGCTCGGGGACGCATGCTTCTCCCAGTGCCGCTACATCACCCACTGGGCGATGGGTCCCTGCGACGAGCAGGTCGAGTGGCTCGGGGTCGCGCTTGCGAGGCTCGAGGAGCTCGCCGGCAGCGTTGCGGGCGGCGCGCCCGTGGTCGTCGCCTACCGCTTCGCGGGCGCCGTGGAGCGCGCGGTCAGGGACTTCTGCGGGCGCGCACTGCCCGGCGAGCCCGTGCCCTGGCGCGTCGAGTACTGTGTGCGCGAGACGGCGGCGTGCGACGCCTGCGCGGACGAGATTGAGTGCCTCCTCGAGATGCGCACGGGCGACGTGAGCCTGGGCTTCACGGTGACGCGGACGGCTTGGAGGTTCGACTGGCAGGAGCCGGAGGACCTTACGCCCGTGATTGGTGATGTACACGCCGAGCGCGTTGTCTTCGATGAGGAGACCGGAGATAACGTTGAGCTCGCTTGGGACGACAGAGCAGGCGTCTGGAGGAGGGTAACGTACAATTTCTTGCGCACTTTGACAGCGGAATAGCGTCCAGTTAAGGAAGGAGGGCACGGCCCGCCCCGGT
>CALUJT010000102.1 GCA_944321005.1 uncultured Atopobiaceae bacterium
GGAGGTCGTCGAGCGCCTCGGTCGCCCAGGAGACCGCGTGGAACGGGTCCACGGCGAGCTCGGCGCCGGGCAGCCGCTCCGCGACGACGTCGGCGACCCGGCGCGCCCCGTCCGCGGTGACGACCTCGATGGAGCCCCTCTGCACGTCGGTGAGCTGGTCGAGGAAGTCGTTGAGCTGCCGCTTGCCGTGCCCCTCGCAGGCCCACACGACGCGCCCGCGGTCGTGGTCCACGACCACCGCCATGTACCTGCGCCCCCTCTTGTAGCTGGTCTCGTCCACCCCGATGCGCCCCGGGCCGTCGAGCCTGCCGCGGCCGTCGCGGGCCTCCAGGTCGGCCTCGACGCGGGCGCATGTCCCGCCCACGGTGCGCCAGTCGACCCTCATGAGCTCGGCCAGCGCGCCCCTGCACATGTGCAGGGCGAGCCACGCCACTGTGTCCTCGAAGGCCGAGGTGAACCTGCTCGACGCGGCGCGGGCCCACGGGACGGCCTCGGCGCGCACCCCGTGTTCCGGGCACTCGACGCGCCGCGGCGCGTACTCGACGTAGCACCGGGCGGAGCCCGCGTCCGGGGCCCTCCACCGCCGGGCGGGGAGCGTGTCGTAGCCGTCGCACCTCCTGCCGCAGGCCGGGCAGCGGAGCGCCGCCCTCCGGGGCCTCGCGGAGACGATTGTGGATTCCCCCTCGATTCGGGCGCCCTCTACGACGGCGGTGCCGAGCCCGAGGGCCCTCTTTAGTACACTCTTCAGCATGCGGCGGCGCGCCTCTCGCTCGTTGTTTTCTCTTGGTCGAAAAACAAACGATACGCGGAGGGCGCCGCCGCTGCCAGGTCCCCGTCTTCACTGCCGCGTCAGCCCACACAAACACCCGAAGAGCCCCAAAAAGTCTAGGTTTTGAACGACAGTTGAAACGAAAAACACCTGCGTGCGGCACCGCTCAGGCCCCCGCGGAGGGGCGTACCCCCTCCCGCAGGAGCCCATCAAGCAGCACGAATCCCAAGCCGCCCGCTCTTCTCGCCATGGCGAAAAACACGCCTGTGCAAAAGTGCCCGTATAAAAGTGCCCGTCCCTTTTTGCGCCAAATCACGCGAGCTCGCCGATGAGGCATGCCGCATACAGGGGGACGTTTCGCACCTCTCCCATGGCGCCAAAGTTCTTTCCGGTGACGCGCAGCACGTACGGGCACCCGTACTTCTGGGCGAACCTCTTTGCGCTCGTGGACCTGACGTGCGTCCCGCTCTTTACCTCGATGGGCACAATGCCGTCGCGCAGACGCAGCACGAACTCAACCTCGTAGGTCGACCGCGCGCCCCAGTAGTACGGCCTCTGGCCCGAGGCCACGAGCTGCTGCATGACGTAGTTCTCCGCCATGCCCCCGCGGAAGCGCGCGCTGCGGGCCCCCTTGTCGTCCAGATCTGCCGGAACGGCGTCGTATGCGTTGGCGAGCGGGCCCGTGTCCGCAACGTACAGCTTGAACGAGGACTCGTTCTCGAAGGACCTGAGCGGAGACGCGCCCTCGGAGACCTGCGTGCACTTGCTCGCGATTCCGGACGCCACGAGCCAGTCGACTGCACTGCCGTAGCGCTCCGCCTTTGCCCCACTCGCAACGTGGCGCCAGACAAACTTGGTCGAGCCGCTCTCCTTTGCCAGCTGCGCGGGAATGCCTTCCCAACAGGCGGATATCCTTGCAGCATCTGCGGAGGTCGCGTATTTCACCATGTCCGCGACGTACGCCACGCGAATGTTGCGCTGCACGCCGGACACGTCCGCGGCCCGGGGCTCGCCCCAGGCCGCGCGTTCTTCTCGCTATGGTGCAAAAGTGCCTGTCCCCTTAGGAGTTGGCGGCGTGCTCGGCGGCCACGGCCTCGATCAGCCGCACGAGCGGCCAGGCGCGGTTTGCCGGCGTGAGCAGCGCCTTGGGACCCACCACGCACCCTGCCTCGCGGCTGCGCGCCAGAAACTCGTTCACCTGTGCGTCCGTGAGCCCGCAGAGCAGCACGAACTCGTCTGCCGCGGGGGCCGGCCCGGTGTACGGCAGCGGCGCCGGCCTGAAACCGGGCAGCCGCGCGAAGGCGCCCGCTGCGTCCCCCAGGCGCTCCGGCAGCGCCGTGCGCGCCACCACGCCCATCTCGCGCAGAACCTCGCGCACCGCCGCACCCTTCTCGGAAGAAGGGTCAAGCCCCCAGAGCACCGCGCATGCCGCGGGCCCCGAGGGCTTGACCTTCTTGCGGCCAGCCTTTTTCTGAGGCTTGCCGGCCATTAGCCGAAGTAGCGCTCGAGCAGGCCCTTGAGAGCCTTGCCGTGACGGGCCTCGTCACGAGCCATCTCGTGAACGGTGTCGTGGATGGCGTCGAGGTTGTTCTTCTTGGCGCAGGTGGCAAGCTCCACCTTGCCGGCGGTGGCACCAAACTCGCAGTCGACGCGCCAGGCCAGGTTGTCCTTCGTGGTGGCCTTCATGTTGGGCTCGAGCTCGGTGCCCAGGAGCTCGGCGAACTTGGAGGCGTGCTCGGCCTCCTCGTAGGCCGCCTTCTCCCAGTAGAGGCCGATCTCGGGGTAGCCCTCACGGTGCGCGATGCGCGCCATGCAGAGGTACATGCCCACCTCGGAGCACTCGCCGGTGAAGTTGGCCTTGAGCTGCTCGAGGATGTAGGCCTTGTCCTCGTCGGAGATGTCGGGGTTGTCCTTGACGGTCTTGTCGTAGATGCCGTACTCGTGCTCGGCGGCGAGCTTGAGCTCACCCTCGACCTTCTCGAACTGGCTGGCCGGAGCGTGGCAGACCGGGCACTCCGCCGGCGGCTCGGCGCCCTCGTAGATGTAACCGCAGACCTTGCAGACCCACTTGTCCATGGTGACCTCCTCGTTGTTTGTTTGCGGCGGGACGCTGGGCCCCGCCGCCCTCTCCTATGCACTCGGCCCTAGGCCGGAGTTGCCTCGTTTCCCTGACACGCGGGGCAGATTCCGTCGAACTGCAGCGTGTGGCTGGTTATCTCGTACCCAGAAGCCTCCGCCGCAGCCCCGTTGACGTCCTCGAGCAGTGGGATCATCACGTCGTCCACACGCCCGCAGCTCGTGCAGCGCACGTGGTAGTGGGCAAAGGGCTGGTGGTCGAAGCGGTCCGCGCCGTTGTTGATGCGCACCCGCCCGATCTTCCCCTCGTCCGAGAGCCTGCCCAGCGTGCGGTAGACCGTGGCCCTGCCGATGCTGGGGTGCTCCTCGTGGACGGCGTCGTAGACCTCGTCCGCGGTGGGATGGTTGGCGAGCCGGCGCAGCTCGTCCTCGATGATGGTGCGCTGCACGGTGTTTCTCGCTGACATGTCCCACCTCCCTCGTGTCTGATGACATCATACCATTATGAGACTGCGTATCAAGTGAGAATTTTTCTCAATTTTGCGGATAGGATAACACTCACGGTTTGCTTCGATTTTCTATATGACCAGCTGGGAAAAACACGCTCTGCAAACTGTGAGCGTTAGCCCCGGGCAAGGAGGGCAGCGCGCGGCGAGAAGAACGCAGGCTCGCCGCCCCGCGCCCGCGCGCTACAGCGCAGCCAGGAGCTCCTCGCCTCGCGCGTCGTGCGCGACCAGGCGCACCTCGCGCGGCGGTTCCTCGCCGGGGGCCGCCTCGTCGTCCAGGCGCGTCACGAAGACGTCCACGCGCGCGTCGCCGATCTCCTCGGCGAACTGCTCGCCCCACTCGATGGAGCAGACGCCGTCCGCGCCCAGCACGTCGAAGATGCCCGTGTCCTCCAGCTGGTCGGCCGAGTCCAGGCGGTAGAGGTCAAAGTGGTAGAGCGGCATCTCGGCGCCCTCGTAGACCATCTCGATGGTGAAGGTGGGGCTCGTGACGTCGTCGGTTACGCCCAGGCCCGCGGCCACACCCTTGGTGAGCTGGGTCTTCCCCGCGCCGAGGTCGCCCGTGAGCACCAGAACGTCGCCCGCGCGCAGCGCGCGGCCCAGGCGCTCCCCCAGGGCTATGGTCTCGTCGCGAGACGCGGTGCGAAAGATCTTCTCGCTCACTGCGCTCCTCCCTCCTCGGAGACGGGGTGCTCCGCCAGCCACGCCCCCACCATGCGCAGGTCCGCCTCGAGCAGGGGCTGCCAGTCGGAGTGGTAGATGCAGGCGGCGGGGTGGAAGGTCGGGCACACCACGAAGTGGCCGGTCTGGTAGAGCTGGCCGCGCAGCGACGTCACGCCCTTGTTGGTGCGCAGCACGAACTGCGAGGCGAAGTTGCCCAGGCACACGATGACGTCCGGCCAGATGGAGCGAATCTGCTCGCGCAGGAACGGCGAGCAGGTCTCTATCTCCTCGGGCTTGGGGTTGCGGTTTCCGGGCGGGCGGCACTTGACCACGTTGGCGATGTAGATCTCCTCGCGCGTGAGGCCGGCGCAGGAGAGCAGGGCGTCCAGCTTGTGGCCGGCCGCGCCCACGAAGGGCTCGCCCTGGAGGTCCTCGTTGCGCCCGGGGCCCTCGCCCACGAACATCACGCGTGCGTGCGGGTTGCCCACGCCAAAGACGAGGTTCGTGCGCGTGGCGCCCAGCGGGCAGAGCTGGCAGTCGCCCATGAGGTCGCGGATCTCCTGCAGCGCGACCTCCCTCGGCCGCTGGTGCTCGTGGCCGGGAATGTGCATGACGGACATGAGGTCGAGCCCCCTTCTCTCCGCGGCGGTGCGGCGGCCGGCGGTGCGGCGGCCCTCGGACCCGCCGGAGCCGCTAGGTGTAGATCTTCTCAAGGCGCATCCCAAAGTCGCAGACAACCTCGTAGTTGATGGTGTTTCGGCGCGCGGCCATCTCCTCGACGTCGATGTGCTCGTCGCCGTCCTCGCCAACGAGGGTCACCACGTCGCCGTACTCCACCGGTCGGTTGGGCCGATAAGAACGGGCGCTGTTCACGTCCACGGCAAACATGAACTGATCCATGCAGATGTTGCCCACCTGGCGGCAGCGGAAGCCGTTCACGAGCACCTCCATGTTGTTGGAGAGCTCGCGCGCGAGGCCGTCCGCGTAGCCAATGGGCACCGTGGCGATCTGGATGTTCTGCTTGGGCACGCGGTACGTGAGGCCGTAGCCCACGCCGTCGCCCACGCTGGGGTAGAGGACGCGCACCACGCGGCCTCGCACGCTCATGACGGGCTCGAGGTCTATGCGCGGGCGGGTGACGTCGGCGGGGTGGAGGCCGTAGAGCCCGATGCCCACGCGGCACATGTCGAAGTGGCACTCCGGGTGCATGATCGTGCCCGGCGTGTTGTCGCAGTGCACGAGGCCCGTGTCCAGCCCGGCGCCACGCAGGGCCTCCACCGCCTCGCGGAAGCGGTTGAGCTGCAGGGCAAAGTCCCAGTCGTCGAGCACGTCGGCCGTGGCGAAGTGCGTGAAGGTGCCCGCGCACTCCAGGCCGCGATGGAAGTCTATGGTGCGGCGCAGCTCCACCACGTCCTGGCGGCGCACGCCTATGCGCGTCATGCCGGTGTCTATGGCCAGGTGGTAGCGCGCCACGCGGTTCTGCGCGGCCGCCGCCTCCCCCAGGGCCAGGGCAAAGTCCGCGGTGTAGACGGCGGGCATGAGGTCGTGGGCCACGAGCGTGTCCACGCAGTCCACGGGGGGCTCGGAGAGGATGAGGATGGGCCACTCGACGCCCGCCTCGCGCAGGGCCACGCCCTCGTTCACGGTGGCCACGGCGAACTGGTCCGCGCCGGCGGAGTGCATGGCCCTCACGCACGGGACGGCGCCGTGGCCGTAGGCGTCCGCCTTGACCACGCACATCATCTGCGTGCCGCGCCCGATCAGACGCCGGAACGCGGAGACGTTCCTCCTCAGGGCGGCGAGGTTCACCTCTACCCACGACCAGCGCGTCCCCGGGCTCTGGACCCTTCCTCTCTCCACCATGGTCACCTCCACGCGTTCTTCTCGCCCTATGGCCTTGGGCCCCGCGGCCCCATGGCCCTCTGGCCACATGGCCCTATGCGACGCCCTGGTCGTCCTGATAGGTCACGTGCTCCTCCACGGCGTCGACGGAGAGGCCTATGACGTCAATGAGGTCGCACGCCATCACGGCACGGGACCCCATGCGCTCCGCCGCGAGCGAGCCCGCGTAGCCGTGGACCTCGCACACGTAGGCCGCGAGCATCGTGAGGTCCGTGGCCTCGTCCCCGCGCTGGGCGAGCGCGGAGGCCATCATGCCGGCGAGGACGTCCCCGGAGCCGGCCGTGGCAAGCGCGGCGGGGCCCGGCTTGGGCAGGACCGCCTGCTCCACGCTCACGCACCCCGTGGCCGTGCCCTTGGTCACGACCACGAGCTCGGAGCCGCCGTCCGCCCAGACGATCTGGCGCGCGGCCTCGAGCTGGTCCACGAGCGAGGAGGGCGGGTCGTCCGGGCGCCCCACGAGCCGGCCGAGCTCCTTGCGGTGGGGCGTGAGCACGAGGGGCGCGTTGCGGCGCGTGGCCTCGGGAAAGTCCGGCAGCTTGCCGTTGGTGAGGCGCGCGAGGCAGTTGAGGCCGTCGGCGTCTATCACGAGCGGCACCTCGGTGGCGAGAAGCGCGGAGACGACGGACGCCCCGCCGCTGCTGACGCGTATGCCGGGGCCCACGAGCACGGCGGACTTGCCCTCCGCGAGCTTGAGGACAATGTCGGCCGCCTCGGCGCAGACGTTGCCGTCCGCGTCCTCCGGCAGGGGCACCACGGGAATCTCCAGGAGGTGCGACTGCGCGGCCAGCGCGGCGGAGGCGGGAACGGCCAGGGTCACGTAGCCGGCTCCCATGCGGGCCGCCGCGCGCGCCGCCATGATGGCCGCCCCCGGGAAGCGGCGCGACCCGCCCACCACGAGCACGGAGCCGCGCGAGAACTTGTCGACGGACATCGTGGGCGCGGGGAGCACGCCAAGGTAGTCAATGAGGTCCGTGCGCCATGCCACGGGGTCGGCCTCCACAACGAGCCGCTCGGTCTGCTCGGCGAGAGGGGCCACCACGATGGCGCCGCACACGTCGCGCCCGTCATCTGCCAGAAGGCCCGGCTTCAGGGCGAGCATGGTGACGGTCATGTCCGCGATGACGCAGGCGCTGCCCGCGTGGCCCGTCTGGCTGGAGAGGCCGGTCGGCACGTCCACCGAGATAACGCGCGCCGCGCACGCGTTGACGCACTCGATCCAGATGTCGAAGGGGGCGCGCACGTCACCGTGGAAGCCCGTGCCGAGCATGCAGTCGAGCACCACGTCGCAGGTGGCGAGCAGGTCCTCCAGCTCGTCGCGCGAGGGGCCCACCACCGTGGGCACGCCGGACTTAATGGCGGCCTGGGCCACCTGGCGCGCCAGGTCCCCGGCCAGGCTGTCGGGCTCGATGGGCGTCACCACCTTGACGTTGGCGCCCCGCGAGCGCATGGCCTCGGCGGCCACCCAGCCGTCGCCGCCGTTGTTGCCCAGGCCCACGAGCACCACGACGTTGTCCACGTCCCCGAGCTCGAGCACCTCCTGGGCGGCGGCGTACCCGGCGCGGTGCATAAGCTCAGACACGCTCACGCCCTCGCGCGTGAGGGCGACCTCGACGCCCTTGACGTCTTCGTTGTTGAGTACGGGCTGCATATGATCACTCCTCGGAAGAAGGCTGTTCGGCGTTGCGTTGCGCGGACGGCGCCGGGGCTCCCGCACCGGCGCCGAGCTC
>CALUJT010000103.1 GCA_944321005.1 uncultured Atopobiaceae bacterium
TTCTTCTCGGCCGGCGGGCGCGCCCTGGGCATGATTGCGGTGGCCGACCCCGTGAAGCCTACGAGCGCCGCCGCGATTGCGCGCCTGCGGGCGATGGGCGCGCGCACCGTCCTTCTCACCGGAGACCAGGAGCGAACCGCCGCCGCCGTGGCGCGCCGGGTGGGCGTGGACGAGGTCATCGCCGGCGTGCTGCCCGCGCAGAAGGAGGCCAAGGTCCGCGAGCTCCAGGAGGCGGGGCACGTGGTCGCCATGGTGGGCGACGGCATCAACGACGCCCCTGCGCTCGCGCGCGCGGACGTGGGCATCGCCATCGGCGCCGGCACGGACGTGGCCATCTCCTCGGCCGACGTGGTGCTCATGCACTCGGACCCGGCCGACGTGGCCACCGCGATGGAGCTCTCCCGCGCCACGATGCGCAACATCAAGCAGAACCTCTTCTGGGCGCTCTTCTACAACGCCATCTGCATACCCGTGGCCGCGGGCGCGCTCTCGCCCTGGGGCGTCGCGCTCAACCCGATGATCGGGGCGGCCGCCATGGGCTTCTCGTCCGTCTTCGTGGTGTCCAACGCGCTGCGCCTGCGCACCTGGAAGCCGGCCGAGCGGCCCGAGTCTGCGGCAACGCCGGTCGCGGAGGTATCCGTGACCGTGGAGGACGTGCCGGTCCCGGCACGAGACGAGAGAGAGGAACCAGCCATGACCAAGACCCTGAACGTCACCGGCATGATGTGCCAGCACTGCGTCGCGCACGTGAAGAAGGCGCTCGAGGGCGTCGAGGGCGTGAGCGCCGTGGACGTGAGCCTCGAGGCGGGCACCGCGACGGTGGAGGCAGCTGAGGGCGTGACCGACGAGGCGCTCGTTGCCGCCGTGGTCGACGCCGGGTACGAGGCGGCGGTGGCGTAGCCGCGCGGGCGGCGTGCGGTGCGCGTCCCCGCTCGTGCGCCGGCTGTGCACGCCCGTCAAAAAAGATGCCCTTCTGGGTAGCTCGCTCTCACGGGGCTCCGCGCTCTTCCCCTTCCGCGCGGAGCCCCGGTGATTGGGCAACATCTTTTATATCAATTCCTGACGTTATCAATGATGCTGCCCAGTAAGGATCAAAAACTGGCGAGAAGAACAAGTCTTACTTTACGTTGCCTCTCCGATGGCCTGCTGGGCCCTTTCGCCCATCAAAGATGTTGCCCAATCGCACGGGTTCTCGGCGGCGCGGGACGGCGCCAGGGGCGCGCGGGAGGCCGCCCGTGCGGCAGAGATTCGCCGGCGCGGCGCGGCAACAGCTCGAGCCACACCCGAAAGGCGCTTGATGCCGCCGCGAGGGCGCGCACCGGTACTACAATGGGTCGGCTCCGCAACGACCACCCGAAGGGCCGACCCATGGACCTCACCTCAGAGCAGAAGCGCGTCGTCTACACCCTTGGCTTCTGCGGCCTCGTCTCGGCCGCGGACAACTGGTTCGTCTCGCCGGCGCTGCCCGCCATCGCAGGCGCGCTGGGGGTCGCCGCGTCCGCCGCGACGATCGTGCTCACCGCCTACCTCGTGCCGTACGGCCTGCTCCAGCCGGTCTGCGGCACGCTGGGCGACCGCTTCGGCCGCCTGCGCGTGCTGCACGTGATCGTGACGGGGCTCGCCGCGGGGACGTTTCTCTGCGCCGTGGCGCCCACGCTCCCGCTCCTGGTGGCGGCACGCGTGGTCACGGGCTGCTTCGCCGCGGGCATCATCGCCGTCTCCCAGGCGCACGTGGGCGACGTCGTGGGACCGGGGCGCCGGGGTGCCGCGGTGGGTGTGCTCATGGGCATCACGTTCACCGGCCAGGGGCTCTCGTCGAGCCTGGGCGGGATCATCACCGACCTCATGAGCTGGCGCGCGGCCTTTGCGTGCTTCGGCGTGCTGGCCCTGGTGGCACTTGCGCTGCTGTGGCGGCTCCCCGCGGTCGGCCCGCGGGACGAGAAGAGCGCGCGGGGCGAGAAGAGCCCCGGGTCGCCAGCCGGGCCCGTCTCCGCCCCGACCGGCTCGTTCTTCTCGCGCGCCGCCCGCATCTTCTTTGGCACCCACCGCGCCGTGTATCTCGTGGCCTGCTCCACCGGCCTCGTCTTCCTGGGCGTCTACGGCTTCATGGGGACCTTCCTTGCCGAGCGCTGCGGCCTCGGCTCCACGCAGGCGGGGCTCATCATGATGCTCTACGGCGCGATGTGCCTCGCGGGCGGCGCGGTCTCCGGGCGCTTGGGGGCCGCGCGCGGGCCCCGCGGCGTCATCTGCGTGGGCGAGGCGTTCGGGCTTCTGGCCATCGCGGCGCTGGCCGCGGTCTCCGTCACGGGCTCGTGGGCGCCGGCGCTTCTCGCCGCGGGCGCCCTGGGCTTTGGCTACATCCTCACGCAGCCCACCCTGGTCTCGCTCTCCATGGACGCCGACCCCGCTCAGACGGGGCTCTGCACCGGGCTCATTGGCCTCGGCGTCTTTGCGGGCGGCGGAGTGGGCTCGGCGCTCGGCGGGCAGGTCGTTGCGGCCGCGGGCTACCCGCTGCTGTGGGTCGCGGCAGCCGCGCTGCTGGTGGCGCAGCTCGTCCTCGGCGGTCGCGCGCTGGCCGCGCTGGAGCGCCGCGCGGGGTAGGGGACGCCGTCCCGCCCCTCGTTGCACCCCTCGCTCGCCCTGTCCGCAACGGTCGCGGATTCCACGACGCGGCGACGGGGCGTCATTCGCGATCGCCGCGGCGTGAGGTCGTCGGCGGGCGGTTGCCCGCTCGGGGGGAGGCGTTGCCCGGCCGGGGGCGAGCGGAAAAGCTCTCGGGCCGACCGTTCTTCTCGCCGTCCCCGCTCGCTTCCGGCGTTTCCGCGCAGGACCGGTTGACGTCCGGTCCATGCGCTACCATGGTGGGCCGAGAAGAACCGCGAGTCCGGCAAGGAGCTCCCATGGCAGACGAGAAGAACGTGCAGGTCCAGACGTCGCTCTTTGGTGACGACGTCCCGACGGAGCCCATGGCCGCGCCGGAGTCCCCGCGCGCCCGGCACGCCGAGCTCAACCGCATCCTCTCCCACGCGGCCTACGCCTACTACGCGCTCGACCGGCCCGAGATGTCCGATGCGGAGTTCGACCGCACTCTGCAGGAGCTCCTGGCGCTGGAGTCCGCCCACCCCGAGCTCGCGGGCCCCGAGAGCTACACCCAGCGCGTGGGCGGCTACGTGTCCGAGCAGTTCGAGCCCGTCACGCACGCGGCGCGCATGTACTCGATGGACGACGCCATGGACCTCGCCGAGCTGGACGAGTGGCTCGCCCGCACGGACGAGGCCCTGGGCGCCACGCCGGAGCGCCCGGTCGCCTACACCTGCGAGCTCAAGATCGACGGCCTGGGCGTGGCGCTCACGTACACCGACGCCCAGTTCGTGCGCGCCGCCACGCGCGGCGACGGCACCACCGGCGAGAACGTGACGGCCAACGTGCTCACGGTCCGCGACGTCCCGCGCGCGCTGGCGCCCGCCGGCCTCGCGCGCCTGGCCGAGGGTGGACTCGGTCGCTCCGTGGAGGTGCGCGGCGAGGTCTACATGCCGCGCCGCTCCTTCGCGCGCCTGAACGAGGACGCGGACGCCGCAGGCACCGCGCCCTTCGCCAACCCGAGAAACGCCGCTGCGGGGAGCCTGCGCCAGAAGGATCCCAAGGTGACGGCCCACCGCGACCTCGAGACCTTCATCTACGCCGTGGCCGACGAGGCGCCCATCGACGTCCACACCCAGTGGGACTTCCTCCAGTGGCTCCGCGACTGCGGCTTCTCCGTGAACGACCGCGCCGCGCGCTGCACGAGCGCCGCCGAGGTCCATGCCTACTGCGAGCGCGCCCTCGCGCACCGCGACGAGCTGGACTACGACATCGACGGCGTGGTGGTGAAGGTGGACTCCTTCGCGAGCCAGGCGGCGCTCGGCTTCACGGCGCGCGCGCCGCGCTGGGCCATCGCGTTCAAGTTCCCGCCGGAGGAGAAGCGCACCGTGCTGCGCGAGATTCGCGTGCAGGTGGGGCGCACGGGCGTCCTCACGCCGGTGGCCGAGTTCGACCCGGTGACCGTGGCCGGCTCCACCATCGCGCGCGCGACGCTCCACAACGTGGACGAGATCGAGCGCAAGAACGTCCGCGTGGGGGACACGATCGTGGTCCACAAGGCGGGAGACGTCATCCCCGAGGTGGTGGGTCCGGTGCTTGAGCTGCGCCCCGAGGGCGCCCCGGAGTTCCGCATGCCCGAGACCTGCCCCTCCTGCGGCAGCCCCGTGGTGCGCGAGGAGGGCGAGGTGGCCTACCGCTGCGTCTCCATCGACTGCCCGGCGCAGGCCGTGGAGCGCCTCATCCACTGGGGCAGCCGAAAGGCCATGGACATCGACGGCCTGGGGGACGAGATCGTCGCCCGCATGGTGGAGCAGGGCCTGCTCGCTGACGTCGCGGACTTCTACGACCGCCTGACCGAGGAGGCGCTGGCCGGCGTCTGGACCGGGCGCCAGACCGTGGACGGCGAGGACATCGTCGTGGGCCCCGTCATCGCGGCCAAGATCATGGCGCAGGTGGCCGAGTCGCGCGGCCGCGGCCTCGCGCGCGTGCTCTTTGGCCTGGGCATCCGTCACGTTGGCGAGACGGTGGCGCGTCAGCTCTCGGCGCACTTCGGCAGCATGGCCGCGCTCGCCGCCGCCACGGAGGAGGGCATCGCCTCCGTCGACGGCGTCGGTCCCAAGATCGCGGCAAGCGTGCGCGGCTTCTTCCAGGTCCAGAAGAACGTGGCCGTGGTGGAGCGCCTGCGCGAGGCGGGCGTGACGCTCGAGGAGGAGCGTGCGGAGCCCGAGCGCCCGCAGACGCTCGCGGGCCTCACCTTCGTGCTCACGGGCACGCTCGAGCGCCTCAGGCGCGACGAGGCCAAGGCGGCGCTCCAGGCGCTGGGCGCCAAGGTCACGGGCTCGGTCTCCAAGAAGACGAGCTACGTCGTGGCGGGCGCGGCGGCAGGGTCCAAGCTCGCGAAGGCGGAGGGCCTGGGCGTGCCCGTCCTCGACGAGGCGGCGCTCGAGCAGCTGCTCGCGACCGGCGAGCCTCCGGCACAGCCGTAGCTCTGTGAATTGGGTCTGTGAATTGGGGACAGTCTCCAATTCACAGACCGCCTCTTTGGAAAGGACGCACATGACGTGCGATGACACTCGACCCAGCCACGGCCGCATCGACTTCGAGGGCCTGCCCAACACGCGCGACCTGGGCGGCCTTCCCGCCGCCGACGGGAGGCGCGTGCGCCGCGGGCTGCTCCTGCGCTCGGGTACGCTCTACTTCGCCACTTCGGCCGACTGTCGGCGCCTGATCGAGGACTACCACCTTCGTGCGGTCGTCGACCTGCGCGGAGAGGACGAGCTCGCGGAGTACCCCGACGGCATGGAGCGCCTCCCGGGCGTGCGCTACGTGCACGCGGACGCCCTCAGGGACGCCATCGCGGGCATCTCGCAGAACGCCGAGGCGCGCGCCCGGCTGGAGGCGGCCCGCACCAGCACGGACGACCCGGCGCTCTTCATGGAGACGGTCTACCCGCACATCCTGCTGGGGGAGTCCGGTGTCTCCGCCTATCGCGCGCTCCTGCGCTGCGTGCTGGAGACCACGGACGGCTCCGTCCTCTGGCACTGCCACTTCGGGCGCGACCGCTGCGGCATGGGCAGTATGCTGGTCGAGGCCGCACTCGGCGTGCCCTCCGAGGCGATGGGGGAGGACTACCTCGCCACCAACCTCTTCAACCCAGACCCGCCGGACGAGCGGACGGACGCCAACCCGCGCTTCATGCGCTCCGCGGTCGCGGCGGTCACGCGCGAGTTCGGCAGCGTCGCGGGCTACCTGCGCGAGGCACTGGGGCTGGACGACGCCGACATATCCGAGCTGCGCGGTCGCTACCTGGAGCGGGCGTCGTGAACGTGCTCGCGCGCATGAGGCTCGGGGAGGGCCTCTCGTCGGGGGAGAGGGCGCTGGCCGACGTCATTCTCGCCAGCCCCGACGCGTTTCTCGCCGGCGGGTCCAAGCAGCTCGTCGCGCGTGCCCACGTCTCCAAGTCGACGGTCTACCGCCTCTGCGAGAAGCTCGGGTGCTCCGGGCTCTCCGAGCTCAGGGTCCGCGTGGCGTCCGAGCTCGAGGCCTACCGCAGCGAAAGCCCCGTCGTGGACGCTAACTTCCCGGTGCGTGCGGGCCAGACGTCCGCCGAGGTCATCTCCGGCATCGAGGGGGACCTGGCGCAGACGCTCGCCGCAACGGCGAACGTTCTCGATCCCCTGGCGCTCGACCGGGCCGCGGGGCTCGTGCTCTCCGCCGCGCACGTGGACATCCTCGCCACGGCGGGCAACGTCGCCTTCGCCCAGAACTTCCGCTTCCAGATGGCGGAGATCGGGCGCGTGGTCTCGGCGCCCGTAGACGAGTACGAGCAGGGCCTCCTGGTGGCGTCCGCGGACGAGACCCACGTTGTGATCCTCGTCTCCTTTGGCGGGCGGGGCTTCGTCTCCCGTCCCGCGGCGCGTCAGCTCGCCGGGCGGGGAGTGCCCGTCGTGCTGGTAGCGTCTGCCGAGGCGACGCCGCTCGACGAGTTCGCCGCCGTCAAGCTCGCGCTCTCCCCGCACGAGGACCACGCGCGCAAGGTCTCCCCCTTCGGGACGGGGGTATCGCTGCTGCTCGTCCTGGACGCCCTTTTCGCGCGCTGCTTCGTGGAGGACTACGACGCCAACCTCGCCCGGCGGTTCGCCTACTACGAGCGCGTCGTCGACTCCGGGGGATGTGGCGGGAGCCAGTCGCGCGCGGCGAGCTAGAACCGCACCAGCCTGGGTTCGCCCCTCTGATACGCGTACACGCCCTCGAAGCCCAGCTCCGCGAGCTCGCGGTAGGCGAGTCGCAGGTAGGAGCCCAGGTGCTCCGGCTTGTGGGAGTCCGAGCCCACGGTCACCACCGTGCCGCCGAGGTCGCGGTAGAGCTCGAGGATCTCACGGCGCGGCTGGAAGTCCCCGAGGCCGTAGCGGATGCCGGAGGTGTTGACCTCGATGCCCTTCCCGTCGGCTATCACGCGCCTGAGAATCTCCGCCACGACGTCGCGCACTCGCTCGAAGGGGTAGTCGCCGAAGGGGTCGTAGCGGCGAATGAGGTCGAGGTGCCCCAGTACGGAGTAGCCGTCGAACGCCTCCACCACGCCGAGCATCTCCTCGTAGTAGGCCTCGTGGATCTCCTCCTGCGCGCGGCCGCGCTGGAAGTCTCCGTTCCAGTACTCGAGGTTTCCCACCTGATGGATGGAGCATATGACAAAGTCGAGCCCGTCCCCCAGGCGCTCCACGAGCGCGCGGTTCTGCGCAAACGTCGTGGTCTGCACGCCCAGCTCCAGGCCGGCGCGCAGCGCGATGCGCTCGCCGAGCTCCTCGCGCACGCGGTCGAGCTCTGCGAGATAGGCCTCGTAGGGGCAGTTGGTGACCGGGTGCCCGTCCTCGAATCGCGCCCCCTCGGGCTCGTTCCACTCGGGCTTTACCCCGTAGTCGACGTGCTCGGTGAAGCAGAGCTCGTCGAGGTTGAGACGGATGGCGTCGCGTGCGACCTGCTCGAGCGGGCAGCTGGAGTCGTCGGAGAATCCGGTGCGAACGTGGCAGCCGGCGCGCACCTCGGCTCCTTCC
>CALUJT010000104.1 GCA_944321005.1 uncultured Atopobiaceae bacterium
ATGACCACGAAGTCGGCCTCGCCGAAGTTGCGGAGCTCCTGGGAGGTGGGGCGCACGAGCATCTGGTGCACGAAGAGCGCCTGGCTGGCGAGCTCGCAGATGGCGCAGATCTTGCGGGAGTAGCGGCGCTCGGCGCCGGCGAGGCCGTGCACGACGAAGAGGCGGCGCTCGGAGAGGTGGCCGATGACCTCGGCCTTGACCTTCTGGTAGTTCTCCTCGGAGAAGGGCACGTTAACGCTGCCCCAGGCGATCTTGTCGTGAACGTCGGGCGTGTCCACGATGAAGCGGTCCTTGGGCGAGCGGCCGGTGTACTGGCCGGTGATGACGGAGAGGGAGCCGGTGCTGGTGAGCTCGCCCTCCCCACGCTCGACGGCGGTCTCGATGAGGACGGCCGGGGACGCGTCGATGACGGTCTTCTCCTCGGTGTGCGCGATGCCGTAGCGCAGGAGCTCCTCGATGATCATGCAACTACCTCCTTCTGGCGGTCGGAGACCGCACGAATGCTGCAAGCTATGTGAGAGCGAGCGGAAAGACCGCAGCTCGATTCTTCCCGTTTGCGGCGGCATGTGAAGCAACGGAATCAGAGACGAAACCGGCTGGACACACGGGGCCGTCCGTTGACACATTCTAGCCGTTCGCCACCGCGACGCATACGGAGAACAGACACGAGAATATCATTCTGAAATGTATGGGCCTTTTTTAGGGACCGTTCCGACAGGCTTGATTGGAGACACCATGTCAGAGCTCACCACCATCTCGTGCGGCAGCGTCACGGCAACCATCGACTCCATGGGCGCCCAGCTCATGAGCCTCTCGCGGGACGGCGGCGAGTACCTCTGGCAGGGCGAGGAGAGCTTCTGGCCCCGCCGCGCTCCCGTGCTCTTCCCCATCGTGGGCGTGCTGCGCGGCAACCGCGCCACGAGCGCCCAGGGAGAGGTGACGCTCCAGCGCCACGGCATCGCCAGGCTCTATGACCACGCGATCGTTGGCCGCACGGAGTCGAGCGTGACCTACGAGCTCGCCTCCACGGAAGAGACGCGCGCGGCCTATCCGTACGACTTCCGCCTCAACATGTCCTACTCCGTCGCGGACGGGGCGCTCGCACAGACCTTCCGCGTGACCAACACCGGTGACGTCACGCTCCCCTTCACCGTGGGCGGCCACCCCGCCTTCAACGTCCCCGCGCCCGGCTGCGAGGGCGAGTCCTTCGGCGACTACGCGCTCGAGTTCGCCGAACCCTGGACGGCCCGCGTCCCCCGCATCGACGAGGCCGGCCTCCACGACTTCTCCAACATGACCGAGCTCTTCTCGGACTCCGACCGCTACCAGCTCTCGCACGACGTCTTCGAGAGGATGCTCACGCTCGTCTTCCCGGACGTCCCCGGCCGCCGCGTGCGACTCGTGGGGCCCTCCGGCCACGGCGTCGAGGTGGCGTTCGACGGCTTCGGCTACCTCGGCGTCTGGACTGCCAGCGCGGACGCCCCCTTCGTTGCCATAGAGCCCTGGGTGGGCTGCGCCACCGCCTACGACGAGTCTGACGTCTTCGAGGAGAAGCGCGGCATGGTCTTCCTGGAGCCGGGCGAGACCTACGAGGCGACCTTCTCCATGAGGCCCCTCTAGTGCTCAGGGAGGACGCTGCCCCGCGCGGCATCAGGCGAGCGACCGAGAAGGACCTCGACGCCGTGGCGGCCATCTACGACGCGGCGCGCGCGTTCATGCACGCGAACGGCAACCCCACCCAGTGGCCGGGCGACTATCCCGGGCGCATCGACGCCGAGAAGGACCTCGATGAGGATGCCCTCTGGGTCATGGACGAGGGGTCTGGACCGGTGGCCGTCATGAGCGTGCTCTCCCGTCCGGACCGGACCTACGCGCGCATCGAGGGCGAGCCGTGGCTGAACGACGATCCGTACTGGGTGATGCACCGGCTCGCCGTGGCGGAGCCCGGGCACGGGCGCGGCGCGCGCATGCTCGCGTGGCTCTGCGAGCGCCACGACAACGTCCGGGCGGACACGCACGCGGACAACGTCCCGATGCAGCGCGCCCTGGAGCGCGCCGGGTTCGTGCGCCGCGGCACCATCACCTGCGACGACGGCACCCCGCGCATCGCCTACCACTTCGTCCGCCAGCCGCATCGCGGATGACGCGTTCTTCTCGCCAGTTTCTGCGCCCTCGCACTCATCGCGCTCAAACGACCAATTCGACGTCCCCCGGGGACCGCCAACTGGTCGTTTGAGCGCGATGAACGAGCCTCTCGAGCGACGTTGCATGACAGAGGGGCCGTCCCCCTGCCGCTAGGGGTTTTGCATGTTTTGGGACGTGCCTGAAACGTGCAATGTTTTGCACGTTTCAGGCACGTCCCAAAACATGCAGGCACGTCCCAAAACATGCAAAACCCTTAGCGGCAGGCGTCGACGAAGGAGCGCCAGAGGCTGAAGTCCGACTCGATGGTGCGCCAGGTGTACTCGGGGTGCCACTGCACGCCGAGGCAGAAGCGCCTGTCGGGCACCTCGATGGCTTCGGGCACGCCGTCAGTCGCCCGCGCGGAGAGTCGCACGCCCTCGCCGAGGACGCCCACGCAGCAGTGGTGCGCGGAGTTCACCTGAGCCGCGGTCACGCCGCCCATCGCACGGCTGAGGAGCGACCCCGCCTCAACCTCCACCGGGTGCGCCGGGCCGTTGAGGATGCCCACGTGGCGCCACTGGACCATCCCCTCCGTCGCGCCGAGGCTCGGAACGTCCATGCAGAGCGTGCCTCCCAGAGCGACGTTGAGGAGCTGAGTTCCGCGGCACGTGGTGAAGATGGGGAGGTCGGCCTCCAGGGCGCGCCTCACGAGCGGGAACTCGAAGTCGTCGCGCACACGGCAGAGGAGCTCCGGGTCGTAGGGCACGTCGCTCCCCCACCGGCGCGGGTCCACGTCAGGCCCGCCGGGAATCGCCACGCCGTCCGCGAGCTCGATGTAGGAGTCGATCACGTCCTCGTCCGTCGTGAGGGCCATCTGGAGCGGCAGGCCGCCCGCCGCGAGAATGGCGTCCACGAAGCAGTCCGCGATGGCCTCGAGGGGCGCTATGCGCTCCGTCCCGCGCATGGTCTCCGGCACCCAGCGGGGCGCCACCAGGATGACGGGGCGCGCGCCGTCGCGGCCGGGCGCCGCGGCCCCCGGGATCTTCTCGGCCATGGCTAGTGCCCCCTTATGGAGTCGAGGAAGTCGCGCGCCCGCTGGCTCCTCGGGTGCTCGAAGAACTCGTCGGGCGAGCCCTCCTCCACGATCTGCCCGTCGGCCATGAAGACCACGCGGTCGGCCACGCGCCGCGCGAAGCCCATCTCGTGCGTGACCACGATCATGGTCATGCCGCCGCGAGCGAGCTCCACCATCACGTCGAGGACCTCGTTGATCATCTCGGGGTCGAGGGCGCTCGTGGGCTCGTCGAAGAGCATGGCCTTGGGCCTCATGGCAAGCGAGCGCGCGATGGCGGCGCGCTGCTGCTGTCCGCCGGAGAGCTGCGCGGGTACCTTGCCCGCCTGCTCTGCCACGCCCACGCGGGCGAGGAGCTCCATCGCGCGGGACTCGGCCTCCTCCCTGGAGAGGCCCAGCACCTCGCGCGGGCCCAGGGTCACGTTGTCCAGGACCGTCATGTGCGCGAAGAGGTTGAACTGCTGGAAGACCATGCCCAGCTCGGCGCGCATGCGCGTGAGGTCGCGGCCCTCCTGGGGCAGGGGCTCGCCCTCGATGAGGATCTCGCCGGAGTCCACCGTCTCCAGGCGGTTGATGGTGCGGCACATGGTGGACTTGCCCGAGCCGGAGGGACCGATGACCACCACGACCTCGCCGCGCCGAACGGAGAGGCTCACGTCGCGCAGGACGTGGAGGTCGCCGTAGTGCTTGTCGACGTGGCGGAGCTCGATAACGGGCACGTCCCGCGCGCTCTTCTCGCCAGCAGCCTGCTCTGTCATGGCTCTCCGTTCCCTAGCGGATGATCTTGACGCCCGTGCGGTTTGCCACGTAGACGGACGCCCTGTTGATGGCGTAGTTGATGAGGATGTAGATGACCGCGATCACGAGGTACATCGAGACGAGGGCGTCGTAGCTCGTGATGAGCACGCGGGCGTTCTGCATGAGGTCCGGGTAGCTCACCACGTAGGCAACGGTGGTGTCCTTGACCACCACCACGAGCTGCGCGATGAGCGAGGGGATGACGTAGCGCACCGCCTGAGGCAGCACGATACGCCTCATGACCTTCGCGGACGAGAGCCCTATGGAGAGGCCGGCCTCAACCTGCCCGCGCGGCACGGCGTTCACGCCCGCGCGGAAGACCTCCGCCAGCACGCCCGAGGCGGCGAGCGCCACCGGCAGCGTGAGCATCCAGAAGCTCGGGAGCTTCATGCCCAGCTGCGCTGGCACAAAGAAGAAGAAGTAAATGAGGAGCAGGCTCGGGACGCCTCGGAAGAAGTCCGTGACCACGCGGCAGACGGCGGCCAGCGGCCTCACGCCGCTCGTGCGCCCCAGCATGAGGGCGAGCCCCAGCACGAGCGCGATGGCGCCCGCCGCGAGCGCCACGGCCACGGTGCCCAGAAGCCCCTGACCAAGGAAGCGCCACGTGGTCCACTGCAGGAAGAGCGACCAGTAGCGCGGCGCCAGCTGGCCCGTCACCCAGAACTGCCGCACGATGGCCGCCACGGCGAGAAGGACGAGCGCACCCGCGACGGCGGTTCCGACGCGGATCTTGCGGCGCATGCGGGGGCCGGGCGCCTCGTAGAGGGCGTCGCGCATGGAGGGCGCGGTTCTCGATGTGCTCATCGCAGTATCCTCACCCTCCTGTCGATGCGGTTGCCAACGAGGGATATGACGAAGGCGGTGCCCGCGTAGCAGAGCGCGGAGATCAGAAACGCGAGGATGCCGCCCGTCGCGCGCGTGTTGACGTAGGAGACCACGCCCGTGAGCTCCTGCGGGTTGAGGGGCACCTGGGAGCCCAGGGCGGTGGTGAGCATCACGGCGATGAGCAGGTTGGTCATGGGCAGCACCGTGGTGCGCAGCGCCTGCGGGATCACGATCCTGCGGATGATCTGCGTGAACGAGAGCCCCAGCGAGCGCGCGGCCTCGATCTGGCCCACGCCGATGGTGTTGATGCCGCTCATGAAGTTCTCCGACCCGAAGGCCGACCCCAGAAGGACCGTGGTGACGATGACGCAGGTGCGCCAGTCAAGGACGATGCGCAGGTCCGGCAGGGCGTAGGCGATGATGATGAGCAGCGCCACGCCGGGGATGTTGCGAAAGACCTGCACGTAGAGATCGCCCGCCACGCGCAGCGGCCGCAGCGGGGAGACGCGCGCCACCGTCACCAGCACCGCGAGCGCCATCACGAAGACGAAGCTCACCGCGGTCATGGACCACGTGGCGAGAAGACCCTGGAGGTACTTCTCGCCGTACGTGGACAGAAGCTCGCTAAGCCCCATGGCCCCACCCCACTTGACAGGGGGACAGTCCCTTTGTCATGTTACGCGCCGATCGCGGGCGGCTCGGGGACCTCGTCGATGCCGGCGCGGTCGCCGATGCAGAGCTTCCAGAGGGCGTCCCAGGTGCCGTCCGCCTCGATCTCCTCGAGCCAGACGTTCACGAAGGCGACGCCGTCGGAGTCGAGCGGAAGGCCGATGCCGTACGGGTCCTCGGGACCAAAGGGGTCGCCAGCCAGGCGGTAGCGACCGGGGTTGCGAGCCATGGAGCCCATCTGCATCGCGGTGTCGATGACGTAGGCGTCGACGCGCCCCTGCTCGAGGGCGCTCCTGGCCTCCTCGTCCGTGGCAAACTCCTGGACGGCGGCGTCAGGCGCGTACTCCTCCAGGATGGAGGGGCCGGTGGAGCCGGACTGCGCGGCCACGTTCCTGCCGGCGAGGTCCTCGAGGCCGTTAATGTCCTCGTTCTCCGCCATCACGAGGATGGACTGCTGGGTGCTGTAGTACGGGCCGGCGAAGGAGATGAGCTCCTTGCGCGCGTCCGTGATCGAGTAGGTGGCAAAGACAACGTCCACCTGGTCGTTCTGCAGGACGGACTCGCGCGTGTTGGAGGTCACCTGCGTGATCTCCTGGGCGGCCTCGTCGCCCAGGACGTAACGCGTGAGCAGCTGGGAGAGACCGGCGTCGAACCCGCGGGTGACGCCGTCCTTCTCGTTGAGGAGCGAGAAGAGCATGGAGGTCTGGACGCCGCCCACGCGCAGGGTGCCGGCGTCGCGGACCTTGCTCGCCCACGCGGAGGCGGCGACGACGTCGTCGGAGGCGACAGCGCCCTCGGCGATGAGGGCATCGTAGGCCTCGGCGTCGAGCTGGGCCTCCTCGGTGGGCTGGGCGGTGGGATCGTCCGCGGCGGGCGCGGCGTCGTCGCAGGCGGCGAGGCCGAGGGCCGCGAGGGTGGCGCCGGCGAAGCCGATGGCCTGGCGGCGGCTGAGCATGAGGTCGGTGAGGGACATGGGAGGTCCTTTCGTCAGAGTCGACTCACATTCCTAAATTGTATCCACCGAACTAGGAATTTATCCGTTACAGATTGTTACGGCACGTGACAAAAGAGACAGGGTATTTTGTCATGTGACTAACTACCCTGTCCCTTTTGTCATCACCCTGTCCTCTTTGTCAGCCCTAACCAACGCAAGCGGGCCCGGGCCTCGAAGATGAGGCCCGGGCCCGCGAAACGAGCTCAGAGGGAGGCTAGCCCAGCAGCTCCTCGACGTCGAGGGCGATCATGTACTCCTCGTTGGTGGGAACCACGAGGACGGTGACCGCGGAGTCGTCGGCGGAGATGACGCGCGGCTCGCTCACGCGGCCGGCGTTCTTCTCGGCGTCGATCTTGACGCCCATCCAGCCGAGGCGCTCGGCCACGCCGGCGCGCATGACGTCGGAGTTCTCGCCGATGCCGGCGGTGAAGACCATCGTGTCGAAGCTCTCCATCGAGGCGGCCATCTCGGCGATGAGCTGGGAGGTGCGGTAGTAGAACATGTCGAGGGCCATCTGGCAGTTCTGGTCGCCCTTCTCGGCACCGTCCTCGATGTCGCGGGAGTCGGAGGAGACGCCGGAGACGGCCAGGAGGCCGGACTTCTTGTTCATCATCGTGTCGATGTCGTCGATGGAGTAGCCGCCCACGCGGTTGAGATAGAAGACCGTGGCCGGGTCGAGCGTGCCGCAGCGGGTGCCCATGATGAGGCCGTCGAGCGGGGTGAGGCCCATCGTGGTGTCCATGCACTTCCCGTCCTCGATGGCGCAGAGGGAGGCGCCGGAGCCGAGGTGGCAGCTCACGAGCTTGTGGCACTTGTCGCCGAGGATCTCCTTGGTGGAGCGCCAGATGAAGCGGTGGCTGGTGCCGTGGGCGCCGTACTTGCGCACGTGGTACTTGTCGACGACGTCGCGCGGGAGGGCGTAGCGCCAGGCGCGCTCGGGCATGTTGTAGTGGAAGGCGGTGTCGGGGACGATGACGTTGCCGATCTCCGGGAACATCTCGCGGCAGATCTCGATGACGTCGGCCTCGGCGTAGTTGTGCAGCGGGGCGAGCGGGGCGACCTCGCGGACCCAGGCGAGGGTCTCGTCGGTCACGACGGCAGACTCGGGGAAGTACCAGCCGCCCTGGACCACGC
>CALUJT010000105.1 GCA_944321005.1 uncultured Atopobiaceae bacterium
CTACGCGACGAACTTCTCGAAGTACTTGATGGTGCGGACCATCTGGGAGGTGTAGGAGTTCTCGTTGTCGTACCAAGAGGTGACCTGAACGAGGCTCTGGCCGTTGCCGAGGTCCTGAACCATGGTCTGGGTGGCGTCGAAGATCGAGCCGTGGGTCTCGCCGATGATGTCGGAGGAGACGATGTCGTCCTCGTTGTAGGCGAAGGTCTCGGGGATGGTCTCGGCGTAGGCCTTCATGGCAGCGTTGACCTCGTCCTTGGTGACGACCTTGTCAACGACGCAGTAGAGGTTGGTGATGGAGCCGGTGGGCGTGGGAACGCGCTGGGCGGCACCGATCAGCTTGCCGTTGAGCTCGGGGAGAACGAGGCCGATGGCCTTGGCGGCACCGGTGGAGTTGGGGACGATGTTCTGCGCGCAGGCGCGGGAACGACGCTTGTTGCCCTTGCGCTGCGGGCCGTCGAGCGGCATCTGGTCGCCGGTGTAGGCGTGGATGGTGGTCATGATGCCGGAGACGATGGGCGCGAAGTCGTTGAGGCCCTTGGCCATCGGGGCGAGGCAGTTGGTGGTGCAGGAGGCAGCGGAGATGATGTTGTCATCAGCGGTCAGCTGCTCGTGGTTGACGTTGTAGACGATCGTGGGGAGGTCGTTGCCCGCGGGAGCGGAGATGACGACCTTCTTGGCGCCGGCGTCGATGTGAGCCTGGGCCTTGGCCTTGGAGGTGTAGAAGCCGGTGCACTCGAGGACGACGTCAACGTCGAGCTCGCCCCACGGGAGGTTCTTGGCGTCGGCCTCCTTGTAAATCTTGATGGTCTTGCCATCGACGACGATGGAGTCCTCGGTGGAGGTGACCTCGTGATCGCGACCGTAGTTGCCCTGCGTGGAGTCATACTTCAGAAGGTAGGCGAGCATGTCCGGGGAGGTGAGGTCGTTGATGGCGACGATCTCGGAGCCCTCGTGACCGAACATCTGGCGGAACGCCAGACGGCCGATGCGACCAAAGCCGTTGATAGCAACCTTTACTGCCATGCTTTCTCCTTTCACGGGGCCGTCGGGGACCCTCCCCGGCGGACCAAAGCACACACGGGCATGACGCCCTTGCCACCCGATAGTGTACCCCACACGCAACGCCGCATACCGCCAAAACTGAACGGAGGTCGGGATTTGAGCGGTGGGCGCTCAGATTTTTCCCGCCGACGCGAGAAGGGCCCTCGGCGCGCGGCGACGAAACGCGTGCTAGGCCCCGCGGGGCCCTCCGGACGCCCGGCTAGGGGCGCTGCCCCTCGGCCTGCCCGGCGATCTCCTGGAGGCGCAGGAGGCGGTGGTACATGGCGGACTTGGAGACCGGCGGGTCGAGCTCGGCGCCCAGCGCGGCGAGGGAGAGCTCGGGGTGGGCGCGGCGCGCGCGGCAGAAGGAGCGCAGCGCCGGCGGGAGGGCCGCGAGCCCGGGGCTCTTCTCGATGCGGTCTATGAGCTCGAGCTGCTCGGCCGCGGCGCCCGTAGAGCGCGCCTGGTTCGCCATCTCGGCGTTGACGCGGCGGTTGACGTCGTTCTTGACGGACTTCTTGGCGCGCGCGAGCTCCACGACGCGGGCCATGCGCCCCGCCCCCATCGCCCGAAGGAGAGCGATGACGTCGTCGAAGCTCTTGAGGTAGATGGCGTAGGCGCCGCGCCTGCGGTTGAGGCGGGCCGAGACCCCAAAGGAGCCCACGAGCGCCACAAGGCCTCGGGCGAAGTCCTCCCCCGTCACGGCTATCTCCAGGTGGAAGTCCCCCCGCGGGTCCGCGATGAAGCCGCCCGCCATGAAGGCGCCGCGCACGAAGGCCGCGCGGGCCGCGGGCGTGCCGAGAAGGGCGGCGGGCACCCCGGTGGCAAGGCCGCGCCCCGGAACCAGGATGCCGAGCGTCACGAGGTCCTCGGCGAGCTCGTCCTGCTCGGGCATCTCTATGAGGTAGTTGCGCGTCTTGTGCAGGACGGAGCGACGCACCGTGAGCGGGGTCTCCAGGTCGAAGAGCTTGTGCGTGAGCTTGATGATCGTGCGCGCCACGGCGCCCGTCTCGGTGGCTATGCGGATGGAGTAGCGCCCCGAGCCGCGAAAGGAGAGCGTGCCGCACACGCGGATGAGCGCGGAGAGCTGCGCGAGCTCCTCCGCGGGCGTGGGGCCGTCCACGCGCGCGAGCTCGTCTTTCACCTGCGCCGTGAAGGACATGCTAGCTCGTCCTCACGTTGGCGAGGGCGAGGTCTCGGTGCGAGAGCGTCACGTGGTAGCCGCTCTTCTCGAGGTAGGACGCCGTCGCCGCGGCAATGGCCACGCTCCTGTGCTGGCCGCCCGTGCAGCCCACGGCGATGGAGAGGTGGCTCTTGCCCTCGGCCACGTAGCCCGGCATGGCAACGTCGAGGAGGCGCCACCAGGCGTCGAGGAACTTCTCGGTGGTGGGATTGCTGAGGACGAAGTCCGCCACCAGCCGGTCGTTGCCCGTGAGGGTGCGCATCTGGGGGTCGTAGAAGGGGTTGGGCAGGAAGCGCACGTCTATCATGAGGTCCGCCTCCACGGGCATGCCGTGCTTGAACCCAAAGGAGAAGACCGAGACCTCCATGAGCTGCTGGTCCGTGAGCTCGGAGAAGGCCCGGCGCAGGCGGGCGCGCAGCTCCTTGGTCTTGAGGCGGCTCGTGTCGATCACGAGGTCCGCGGCGTCGCGCACGGTCTCGAGCTGGGTCCGCTCGCGCGAGATGGCGCTCGTGAGCGCCTCCCCGGGCGCGGCGAGCGGGTGGCGGCGGCGGTTCTCGTCGTAGCGGCGCATGAGGATGTCGTCCGTGGTGTCGAGGAAGACCACGCTCACCGTGAGCTCGTGCTCGCGGAGCTGCTTGACGGAGTCGGAGAACTCGTCAAAGAGCCCCTGGCTGCGCAGGTCGCAGGTGACGGCGAGGTGTCTGCCCACGCCCGAGTTGATGCCCACGAGCTCCGCGAGCTGCAGGAGCAGGCGCGGCGGGAGGTTGTCGATGCAGAAGTAGCCCATGTCCTCGAAGACGTGCAGCGCCTGCGTGCGCCCCGAGCCGGACATGCCCGTGATAATCACCACGTCCGGCACGCGCGCCGCGCTCTCGGCCGCCCTCATCTGCTGACCCGCGTCCGCCATGGGCCCTCCCTCCGTCGCTCTTCTCGCCAGTATACGGCAGGCACCGGACAACAATCGCCGACGGGGCGCGCGGCGGCGGTCTCCCTTAGCCCATCAGCGCCTCCACCTCGGGCCGCGTGGCCAGGTGGTCGGAGAACGCGCTGGCAGACCCCGCGGCGAGCGCCATGCGGAAGGCGTCCTCGTAGCTGCCGGTCTCAATGAGGCCCGCGAGGAAGCCGGCCACGGAGGAGTCGCCCGCGCCCACGGAGTTGACCACGGCGCCGCGCGCGGCGGGGCTCTGGTGCACGGCGCCCGTCACGTCCACGAGCACGCCGCCCTCCCCCGCCATGGAGACGAGCACGTTGGCGGCGCCCATCTCCTGGAGCCTGCGCGCGTACGGCACGACCTCGTCGCGCGTGCGCAGCGTGACGCCGAAGATGTCCCCGAGCTCGTGGTTGTTGGGCTTCACGAGGAAGGGCCGGTACGGCAGGACGCGCGTGAGCAGGTCTCGCTCGGCGTCCACGACGATGCAGACGCCGCGGCCGGCAAGGCGTGCCATGATGCGCTCGTACATGTCGTGCGGGAGCGTCGAGGGCACGGAGCCGGAGATGACGAGCGTGTCGCCGTTTCCCAGCTCGTCGAGCTTGGCGAGAAGAACCTCGAGGTCCTTCTCGGCGATCTTGGGCCCCATGCCGTTGAGCTCGGTCTCCTCCGCGGACTTGACCTTGACGTTGATGCGGGTCATGCCCTCGGCCACGCGGATGAAGTCGGCCTCGACACCCGCCTCGGCGCAGAGGCGGCAGAGCTCGTCGCCCGTGAAGCCCGCCACGAAGCCGAGCGCGCGGCTCGCGTGCCCGAGGTTGCCGAGCACGATGGATACGTTCACGCCCTTTCCGCCCGGGAGCACCTGCTCGTAGGTGGTGCGGTTGATGGCGCCCAGGCGCATGTCGTCCACGCGGACGACGTAGTCGAGCGACGGGTTGAACGTGACGGTTGCGATCATGGCCGCACCTCCAGGATGTTGTCGAAGCTCCGGTACTCCTCGGGGACGTCCCCGCAGGTGACGATCGTGGCATCGCAGAAGTCCGCGAACGTGACGAGGCTCGTGCGGCCGAGCTTGGAGGCGTCGGCGAGCACGTAGCGCCGGGTCGCGCGCTCCATTGAGACCCGCTTGACCATGGCCTCGTTGGGCTCCGGAGAGGTGAGGCCCGCCTCCGGCGTGATGCCGTTGGCGCCCCAGAAGCCCAGCGTGAAGTGGAGGCGCGCGAGCAAGTCCAGGGCGCCGGGGCCCACGAGCGCCTCGGTCGCGCTCTTGAGCTCACCGCCGAGCACCGTCACGGAGAGGCCTCGGGCGGCCAGGCGGATGGCATGGGAGACCGAGTCGGTCACGTAGCCGGCGCGCGTGGGGGGCAGCAGGTCGAGCAGGATCTCCGTGGTGGAGCCGGCGTCGAGATAGACGAAGTCGTCGGGCTGGACCAGCGCGGCGGCGTGCGCGCAGATGGCGCGCTTCTCCTCCTCGTGCAGGCCGTGGCGCTCCCCCAGCGTGAGGTCGCGCGTGAGGTGCGCGGACTCGCGGGTGGTGGCGCCGCCGTGCACCTTGACCAGCTGGTGGGCCTGGTCGAGCTTGTCGAGGTCACGGCGGATGGTGGACTCGGAGGTCTCGAGCGCGGCGGCAAGCTCCGGCACGGTGACGGTCCCGCGCAGGCGCACCATCTCGACGATGCGCGCGTGGCGCTCTGCGGTGAGCATGGCGGCTACGCCTCCTCGGGGTAGGTGACGCCCCAGGAGCGGCGCACGTCCGTCATGAGGCGCATGACGTCGGCGGCGGTGTCGATGAGGCCCGCGGCCTGGGCGTCCCCGGCGACGGCGCGCTCGAGGTCGGCCATCTCGTAGCAGAGGGCGTAGCCCTCCACGCCGGCGGACACGGTCTCGCGCCGGCCGTCCTCGGTCCACACGATCGTTGCCGTGTCCGCACGCGGGTACTCCATGACCTCGACGTAGCACCTGTCGAAGCTGAGCACGGCGCGCTTGGGCTGCTTGGAGTGGAGCGTGAGCGAGACCACGCCGATCTGCCCCTCCTGGTTGCGGCAGACGATGCCGCCCGCCACGTCCACGCCCGTCTCGCAGAGGTTGCCGAGCGAGAGCACCTCGGAGGGCTGGCTCTCCATGAAGAGGCGCATGATCGTGAGCGCGTAGACGCCGATGTCGAGCATCGCGCCGCCGGCGAGGTTGATGTTGTAGAAGCGGTTGGTGAGGTCGCCGTACTCCTTGTAGGAGCCAAAGTTCACCTGCGCGAGGTTCATGCGGCCGAACTCGCCGGCGTCCGCGCGGCGACGGAGCTCCCGGTAGAGCGGCATGTGCAGGATCGTGGTGGCGTCCATGAGCACGACACCGTTGGCCGCGGCGAGGGCGCGGGCCTCGTCGAGCTCCTCGGAATTGAGGGTGATGGACTTCTCGCAGAGCACGTGCTTGCCCGCCGCGAGCGCGGCGCGAAGGTAGGTGATGTGCGTGTTGTGCGGGGTGGTGATGTAGACGGCGTCGACGTCGGGGTCCGCGTAGAGCTCCTCGAAGCTGTCGTAGACCTTCTCGACGTGGTACTTCTCGGCAAAGGCGACGGCCTTCTCGCGGGTGCGGTTGGCAATGCCGTGCAGGCGGCGGCCCGCGAGCGCGAGCGAGGTGGCCATCTGGTTGGCGATGACGCCGCAGCCGATGACCGCCCAGCGGAGCTCGGGCGCGGTGAAGACGTCATCGGGGAACGGGCGGTTCTCGATGGCCTCGAAGGCGGCGGCCGCCGCGGCGGCGGAGTCGAGCGGGGCGCTCTTCTCGGTGTCTGACATTGGCTCCCTCCTTTGTGGGCTCTTGGCTGATCTCATTTTCACGCAGGTTCAGTCAGTTTTGCGCAAGTATGCGCACTCTGTCGCGAACGGTAGCATATCACGCGTAAATGGTCATTTCTACGCATTTTTGCGCAGTTTTATGCAGTTTCCTCCTCCTGCTGATGGGCGATTTGCGCACGCTGGGCGAACAATGCGAGAGAACGCGCAGCCTGAGAACGCGCAGCTTCGGTTTTTCGGAATCCCGAGTTACGCGTGCAAAACTTGAAACCATCCCATGTGTAACTCGGGATTAGGCGTCAAATGGACGAGAAAACCGGACCTACGCGTTCCCACGTGGACGCGTAACCCGGGATTTCCGGAAATCGCGGGTTGCGCGTTCAGAGGCAGTGTCCGGAAAGGAACGGTGCGGCGAGAAGAACGTCGAGTTCCCGCACGTCAAAAGGGCCGCAAGCCCCAGATGAGACCTGCGGCCCTGCATAACATGACAAAGGGACTGTCCCCCTGTCAAGAAATCGCGGCCTTGAACCACTTGGTGAGCGAGGTGGGGTGGGTGATGCCGGTGCCCACCACGACGGCCCAGGCGCCCGCGTCGATGGCGGTCTTGCCGTCGGCGGGGGTGTGGACGTGGCCCTCGCAGATGATCGGGTAGTCGGGGAACTCCGAGGTTGCCTGCTTGAGCAGCGGCACGTCGGGGCCGTCGTCCATCGTGGTGTCGATGGCGGCCTTGTTGTGGGAGAGCGTGGTGGACACCAGGTCGCAGCCGCAGGCCACGGCGTTGCGGATGTCGTCGATGGTCATGCAGTCGGCCATGATGAGGACGTCGGACTGCTCGCGGATGGCCTTGACCGTCTCAGCGAAGGTGCGGCCGTCTGGGCGCGGGCGGTCGGTGGCGTCGAGGGCCACCACATCGGCGCCGGCGTGGACGCACGCCATCGCGTGGCGCAGGGTCGGCGTGATGTAGACGCCCTCGTGACCCTCCTTCCACAGGCCGATGACGGGGATGTCCACGCGGCCCTTGATGGCCGCGATGTCGGAGAGGCCCTGGCAGCGGATGGCGGCGGCGCCGCCGAGCTCGCAGGCGCGCGCCATCTGCGCCATGGTCTCGGGGTGACGGAGCGGCTCGCCGGGATAGGCCTGCACGGAGACGATGAGCTTGCCCTTGAGGGACTGGACGAGCGGTGAGATGGGCATGGGGTGCCTCCTTAGTTCACGGGGAGCCGGCGGGGACGCGTCCCCGCCGGCCAGGAGTGACGAGAAGAACGGGCTAGTCCGCGACCTCGGCGTAGCCGGACTTCACGAAGTTCTCCGCGGCGCCGACGAGCGGGGCGTCACCGCCGAGCTCGCCGCCCACGATGGGCGTGGTGGCGACGGGCGGCATGGCCTGGCCCTTGAAGGCCTCGGCCATGGCGTCGGACCAGTTGGGCCCGCACTGCGCGACGGAGCCGGAGAGGATGACGACGTCCGGGTCGAGCATGTTGCACATGCTGCCCAGGACCTCGCCCAGCGCGCGGCCCGCGCGGGCCTCGGCGGACTTGGCGGCCTCGTCGCCGGCGGCGGCGCGACGGTCGATCTCCGCGCCGTCCATGGGGGTGCCGTCGTCCTTGGTCTCGGCGCCGCCCAGACGCACGTACTCGCGGATGATG
>CALUJT010000106.1 GCA_944321005.1 uncultured Atopobiaceae bacterium
CAGTGGCTGAATGACAACAACCTCGTGAACAACCAGCTTGACGTCAACGCCGGCTACGACCTCTCCTTCCTGGAGTAAGCATGGCAGAGGCTGGCGAGAAGCACGTGCGGGCAGTCGACGTGGCGAGCAGCCCCGCCGCGAGTTCCGCAGCCGCGCGTCCTGTGCGTGGCGAGGACTGTCCGAGCGCCGGGGCTGCTCGCCACGTCGACGGAGGGACGGGAACGCCTGCGCTCGAGGCGCGCGACCTGACGCTCTCCTGGGACGGCGAGCACATCGTCGTCCAGGGCGTGTCCGTTGACGTCGCGCCGGGCGAGGTCTGCTGCCTCGTGGGCCGCTCCGGCTGCGGAAAGACCACGATCCTGCACGCGCTCGCCGGCCTCACGACTCCTGTGTCCGGTCACGTCCTCCTGCATGGGGAGGACGTGACCGGACGTCCCGGTCGCGTGAGCTACATGCTCCAGAAGGACCTGCTGCTGCCGAGCCGCCGCATCATCGACAACGTGTGCTTGCCGCTCGTGCTCGCCAGCGCGAAGAAGGCGGAGGCCCGCGCGAAGGCGGCGCCGCTCTTCGAGCGCTTTGGCCTCGCGGGCTGCGAGCTCAAGTGGCCGAGCGAGCTCTCCGGCGGCATGCGCCAGCGCGCGGCGTTTTTGCGCACCTACCTCATGGGCGCGGACGTGACGCTGCTCGACGAGCCCTTCTCGGCGCTCGACGCCCTCACGCGCACGGACGTGCGTCGCTGGTTCGTGGGCGTGGCGGCCGAGCTTGGGCTCTCCGCCCTGGTGATCACGCACGACGTTGACGAGGCGGTCTCCATGGCGAGCCGCATCTACGTGCTCGCGGGCGCGCCGTCGGCGGGGGAGCCCAGTCACGTGGCGGGCGTCGTCGAGGTCAGCCGCGTCGAGAGCGAGCACTTCGAGCTCACCGACGAGTACCTCGCCGCCAAGCGCCAGGTCATGGCCCTGTTGGGGTAGGCCCCCTCGAATCACTGCCCTTTGAGGGTATGTACACCTCCCGACCCCTCGTTCTTCTCGTCCAAGCCTTTGACCTGCGGATATGCGAGAAGGACTTGGGGGTGGCGTGTGCATACCCTATTGGCTCGGCGCGCATGTCCCGGCGCGTGTCCGTGCCGTCCCCTCGGCGGTGTCATCTGCTCGTAAGGCTCCCGTAAGGCTCCCGCAAGGCCCTGCCCCGCAGAAGGGGGAGGGCTCGCCAACGGACGTATCGTGGTGCTACGGATATATCCGAAGGGAGCAAGGTGGGCTCGAGAGCCAAGACATTGGTGGCAGGCGTGGTCCTCATCCTCGCCGCGGTCGTGGTGGCAGGCGCCATCGCGCTCGGCCAGGGCGCGGAGGCCGGGGGCGAGTCGGCGGCGCATGACGCGTCCGACGCCCAGGGCCAGCAGCTCACCGTGGTCCACGGTGTCATCGGCTCGGAGAAGGAGTCGCTCTTCAGCGACCCCGAGGCCCAGGCGATCTTCAACAGCTACGGTCTTGACGTGCAGGTCACGACCTCGGGATCGTGGGCCATGGCTGAGCGCGCCGGCATCGAGGAGTCCGACTTCGCCTCCCCCTCCTCCGAGATCTCCGCCGCCCACCTCGTCGACGTCCATGGCGGCGCGGTGCTCTCCACCACGCGACCGTTCTACTCGCCGCTCGCCGTCGCGACGGGCGACGCGGTACTCTCGGTCCTCGAGCAAAACGGCATCGCAGAGCGGCGCGACGGCGTCTGGTATCTCGACATGGCTGCCTATCTTGACGCCGTCGCAAACGGCCGTCGTTGGACGGACCTCGCCGGGTCGGACGCCTACCCCTCGAGCCGCAACGTCATGATCACCACCACCGACGTGCGCTCCTCCAACTCGGCCCTCATGTACCTCAGTCTCTCGAGCTACGTGCTCAACGGCTACGCCGTAATCACGAGCGAGGACGCCGCCCGCCAGCAGGCAACCGACTCGCTCGCCAGGCTCTTCCTCGACCAGGGCTACTCGCAGTCGTCCTCGTCGGGCCCGTGGGAGTCCTTCCTCTCCAAGGGCCCCATGAACCAGCCGCTGACCCTCATCTACGAGAGCCAATACCTCGAGGCCCAGATGAACGAGCCCTCGCGCGTGACCTCCTCCATGAGGATCTGCTACCCCGCGCCCACGATCTTCTCGGACCACGTGGTCGTGGCCTTCTCCGAGGCTGGTCAGAAGGTCCAGGACGTGCTCGAGAACGACCCCGACATGGCACGTGTCATAGCGCGTCACGGTTTCCGCGTGAACGGTGCGAACTCCGCCGCGTTCTCCGAGCAGGTGGGCGTAGCCGGTCTCACCGGCTACGCCGCCGACGGCACCTTCATCGACGCCGCCCAGGCGCCCAGCTACGAGGTGGCAGACGTGATGCTCCAGACCATCGAGGCGCTGTACTAGCGCAGGAGGGGAACCGCCATGACAGCTGTCGTCGCGCACTCGCGCTCTCGCGCGCTCGCCGTTCTTCTCGCCCTGGTCTGCGCGCTCGTCTGCGCCGTGGCGCTGCCCGCGTGCTCGCGCGATGAGGTCGCCGAGCCCGCGCCCGACGACGCCCGGGAGCAGCCGGCGACCAATCCCGATCCCAGCTCCGACCCTGAGGCCGACCCCGACGTCGCCGGCACGACCCTGCGGGTCCTCGCCGGCTCCGAGATCAAGGACATGCTGCCCATCCTCGAGGACGCGCAGGCGGAGCTGGGCATTACCGTGGAGCTCACCTACCAGGGCACGCTCGACGGCACCGAGACGGTCATGGCCGGCGAGGGCGACTTCGACGCAACGTGGTTCCCCTCCAACGCCTACATGACGCTCTTTGACGAGAAGAGCGCGCTGGTCTCGGAGGAGGCCTCGATCATGCGCACGCCGGTGGTCCTCGGCGTCAAGCGCGACCGTGCGGCGGAGCTGGGCTGGGACGAGAAGAGCCCCACCTGGGCGGAGGTCGTGGACGCGGCGGCGTCGGGGGAGTTTGCCTACGGCATGTCGAGTCCGGTGTCGTCAAACAGCGGCTTCTCTGCGCTCGTCGAGCTGGCGACGGCGATCTCGGGCACGGGGGCCGCGATCACGGCCGCCGACGTCGACGTCGTGGCCTCCGACCTCACGCGCTTTGCGCAGGGCCAGGCGCTCACGAGCGGCTCCTCGGGCTGGCTCATGGAGGCCTACGACAAGGACTCCTCCGCGGTCGACGGCGTCTTCAACTATGAGTCGCTCATCCTGCAGGATCCCGACCTCGTCGAGGTGATCCCGCAGGACGGCGTCATCACGGCCGACTATCCGCTTACGTTGCTCTCCGGCCGGGGCGAGAAGGTCGAGGCGGCTTACGGCGCGCTGGTGGACTACCTGCGCCGCGATGACGTCCAGCAGCGCATCGCCGAGGAGACGTTTCGTCGCACGGATGCCACCACGCCCGACGACGAGCGGATGGTCTTCGAGATTCCCTTTCCCAACCGGATCGCGACGGTGCGCGCCCTGCTCTCCAGCTGGGTCGCGGAGGTGCGTAAGCCTGCGAACATGGTCTTCCAGATCGACACCTCGGGCTCCATGGGAGGCGCGCGCCTTGACGCCCTCAAGGCGGCCCTGCTCTCGCTCACCGAGACGGGCGCGGACGGCACCGCGGCGCTGCTCACCTTCCAGCCGCGCGAGATGATTCGCTTTGTGGAGTTTGCCTCCGGAATAAAAAGCGAGAAGGACCTCGTGGTGGGGGAGGACGGGAACCTCGCCGGCGTGAGCTCCTACGTGAACGGCCTCTCCGCGCTCGGCGGCACGGCGCTCTACGGCACGCTCCAGCACGCGCTCGAGCTGGCGGCGCAGACCCGCGCGGACGACAACGTGACCTCCGTCGTGCTCTTCTCGGACGGCGAGAACACCGACGCCCCGGGCATTGACGGCTTTGCGCAGTGGTACGAGGCCAACGAGGCGGTGCAGGGCATCCCCGTCTACGCGATTCTGTTTGGCGAGGCGAGCGCCGACGAGATGGGCCGCCTCGCCGAGCTCACGGGCGGCCGCGTCTTCGACGCGGGCGACGGCGACCTCACGGCCGCCTTCAAGGAGATTCGCGGCTATCTGTAAAAACGGGACAGGTTTTCTGCACATTGGGGACGTGTTTTTTCGTTCAGACAAAAAGGGACAGGCCATCAGGCTCGAGAGGGGGGGCGAATGCAAGGAGACAAGGCACTGGTGACGGGCGTCGCGGTGACGGTCTTTGTTGTCTTTGCTGCCTCCGCGGTCCTTCTCGCCTCGACCCTTGTCGCGCAGCTTGCTCTCGTCGTGGCAGGCGCTGCCATGTCCGCGGGCTCCTGGATGCTGCTGACCTCGCTCAACATGCCAAAGCACGTGGCCGCCATCGACCTCGACGCGCTCGTGGGAGCCGACCCCACGCTCAAGGAATCCGCGCAGGCCGTGAACGACATGGCGGCGCGCATCGAGGCAGCGTGCGAGGCAGACGAGCCGCGTGGCATTTCCGCCGAGGCGGAGCGTCTGCGTACCGTGGTGGGCTCGATGGCCGAGCTCGTGGAGCTGCCCGAGTTCACGACCGCAGGCGCCGAGGAGGACCGCCACCTCGTGCTCTCGCTCGCGACGTCCTGGCTGCCCGGAGCGTGGGAGCAGCTTGTGACCAACGTACGCTACCTCGGCTTTGGCGGGCGCGCCAGCAATCGCGCGCGCAGAAACGTCACGGCTCTCGACGAGCAATGCGCTGACGTCGCCGGAGCGCTCGACCGCATGCGCACGGGCATCGTCGAGGGTGCCTCGACGCAGATAGAGACGGGCTCCGACTACCTGCGGCAGCGCCTGGGGCACCGCCCGAGCGAGCTCTCCCTGGGCGAGCCGACCGATGAACTGTCGTAATCGACGGAACGATTCGACACAAGGATAGGAGACCACCATGGCACACGATCTTCTCGACGCGCCCGATGACAGCTTCGACCTGGAGGTGACGCCGGCGCCGGAGCCCGTCAAGACCGAGGGCGCCCTCGCGCAGGTGCCCGCGCCGAGCTCCGAGGAGCTGCTGCGCCTGAGCAAGAACGCCGACTCCTGGGTGAGCCGCGTCGCCGCCCTGCCGCCCCAGAGCCTCGAGTTCAAGCAGGAGGTCGACGCCATCTATGAGGTTGGTGCCGACGCCTTCCGCGAGACCTCCAGCACGTCGAGCCGCTTTCTCGAGCAGTCCCTGGCCACGTCCAAGAGCGGCGGCACGCAGGAGCAGGTCTCCAAGAGCCTCGTCGACCTGCGCAACGAGGTCGACGAGCTCGCTCCCGGAGAGGACACCTTCGCCGAGCGCCTGCTCGGCGCGCTGCCTTTCGCAAGCCGCGTGAAGCGCTACTTCAAGCGCTACGAGTCCAACCAGAAGCAGCTCAACGCCATCCTCCTCTCGCTCAACAAGGGGCAGGACCTGCTGCGCAGGGACAACGCCGCCCTCAACGTGGAGCGCCGCAGCCTCTGGGGCAACCTGGGCACCCTCAAGCGCGCCTACGAGCTGCTGACCAACATCGACGACGAGCTGGTGGCGCGCATCGACCGCGAGCGCGCGGCGGGCAACGTCGAGCTGGCGTCCTCGCTCGAGAAAGACGCCCTGTTCGCCGTGCGGCAGCGCCGCCAGGACGTGCAGACGCAGGCGGCCGTGACCATCCAGGCCTACCTCTCGATGGGCATCATCCAGCAGAACAACGACCAGCTCGTCCGCGGCGTGGAGCGTGCCAAGACCACCACGGTGACCGCGCTGCGAACGGCGGTGATCGTGGCGCAGTCGCTCGAGAACCAGAAGCTCGTGCTCGACCAGATCGACGCGGTCAACAAGACCACGGACGCCATGATCGACCGCACGAGCAAGCTCCTTCAGGAGAACTCCCTGCGCACGCAGCAGCAGGCGGTCTCGAGCGGCGTCTCTCCGGAGACCCTGCGACGTGCCTATGATGCGGTCTTCTCCACGCTCGACAGCATCGATAAGTTCCGAGAGCAGGCCAACGAGTCCTTCTCCAAGACGATCGACGTGCTCAACGACCAGCTCGAGCGCGCCCGGACCTACGCCGAGCGCATGAACCGAGACGGCGAGGGCGGCTCGACGGAGTAGCGCGAGAGGGTCAGCCCGCGCAGACGAGCTCGACGCCGGCGGCCTCGAGCTCGGCGCGCGCCTCGTCGCTCACGTGGGCGTCGGTGATCACGGCGAGGTCCTTCTCGCCTAGGGAAAGCGGCACGGTGCCGTGGCGGCTGAACTTCTCGCTCTCCGTGAGCAGGACGACGCGCTCGGCGTGCGAGGCCATGTCGCGCGCGGCCTGGGCGCGCATCTGGTCGCTGTTGGTGAAGCCGGTGCGCGGGGAGAAGCCGTCCGTTCCGGCGAAGAGCAGGTCGATGTAGAACCCCTCGACGCACGAGCGCACCATCGGGCCCACCATGACCTGGGAGTCCTTCTGGTAGATGCCGCCGAGCAGCACGGTCTGAACGCTCGCGGCGTCGCGCACGTAGCCCGCTATGAAGGCGCTGTTGGTGACGACCGTGACCTCGCGGCCGGACGCGGCGAGCTCGGCCACGAGCAGCGCGCAGCAGCTTCCGCTCTCCACCATGATGGTGTCGCCGTCGCGCACGAGCTCCGCGGCCCGCCGGGCGATGCGTCGCTTCTCCTCATAGTGGTAGGCGAGGTGACCCTCGACGTTGTCGGCGCTGCGCAGCACCGCGAAGCCGTGCTCGCGGCGGATGAGGCCGCGCCGCTCGAGTTCTGTGAGGTCCTTGCGCATGGTGACCTGCGAGACGCCGAGCTCCTCGGCCAGAGCCGAGACCTCCACGCGCTCGCGCTCGGTCAGGATCTCCAGGATGCGGTTGGTGCGTGCGGGCATGACGGCTCCTTCGATTGACTATTCGAAAGTATAGCCGTCTTTTGCGCTTTCGAACGAAAACAGCAACACACGAGCCAAATGACGCATCTCGCACGACGCCCATTTTGAACCACAAAAGGTGGTCAAAAACAGGTGTCATGCGAGGTTGCCCTCAAGCCACCCTAGAAGAACGCGTCGATTCCCGTGTCCTCGTACGCCTGGCGGAACTCCTCGAGGTCCTCCTCGTGCAGGTTGGTGAGCCCGTGGAGGCGATAGTCGCGGCCCAGGAGGTCGTACTTGCTCTCACCGAGGTTGTGGAAGGGGAGGAGCTGCACGCGTGCGGCGCCCACCTCGCGCAGGCGCCCGGCGAAGCGGCGCGCGTCCTCGACGGAGTCGTTGAAGCCGGGAATGACCGGCGTGCGCACGAGCACGTCGACGCCGCGCTCGATGGCGGCGCGCGTGTTGGCGAGGATGAGGTCGTTTCCCACGCCCGTGCCCTCGCGATGCGCGGCCGCGTCCCAGTGCTTCATGTCGATGTAGGCGTGGTCGAGCAGCGCGCACACGCGCTCGAAGTCGCGCGCGGGCACGTGCGCCGTGGTCTCCACGTTGGTGTCCACGCCCGCCTCGCGCAGGCGCCCCAGCAGCTCGACGCAGAAGTCCGGCCAGGTGAGCGGCTCGCCGCCCGAGAGCGTCACTCCGCCCCCGCTCTGCTGGTAGAAGGGCTCGTCCTGCATGCACT
>CALUJT010000107.1 GCA_944321005.1 uncultured Atopobiaceae bacterium
GCGCAGAGAGGAGTTTCGCATGAGTACTCTGGGCTTTCTCAAGGGGACGCACGGCCTGCTTTTGGGCGCGGGCGTACTGATCGGGTCTGTTGGCGCCAAGGTGCTTACGAGCGACGGGGCGAAACGCGTCTACGTCGAAGCCGTCGCGGCTGGGCTGCGCGCGAGGCAGGCCTGTGAAGACACCGTCGAACGCGCACGCGCCGAGATGGACGACATCGTCGCCGAAGCCGCGTATCTCAATGAAACCGTCTACGGCGTCGAGGACGAGGAAGACAGCGCGTCGGATACCGCCGCAGAGACCGTCCCCGCTAAGGCGTAGGCGCGCCCGTGCGATACGTCATCGAACACGAGGTGCCGGGGCGGCTGCGCCTTACGCTTGCCGATCACCTTGACGCGTCCGACGCCCTCGCCCTCGAGGCCTCGCTCTCTTCGTGGACAGGCGTCGAGCGCGTGCGCTCCTACCCGCGCATTCGCTCGGTCGCCATCTGGTACCGCGACGCCCTTGCAAGAACCGCCCTGCTCGATCGGCTGAACGAGCTCAGCCGCGTCCAGCTCGATGCGGTGCGCGCCCAGGCGCCCACGGCGCTCGCGCCCGCGGTCCCGTCCGCCGCGCGCAGCATCATCCGCCTAGTGGGCAACCATCTCATCCGCCGCTGGCTCCTCCCGCCCGAATTGAGGGCGGTATGGGCCGGCCTTCACTACCTCGGGTTTCTGCGCGCCGGCCTCACCTCGCTCATGCGGCACCGCCTCGATGTGCCGGTACTCGACGCCACGGCCATCGGCCTATCGTTTGTCAAGCGCGACCCCAAAACCGCGGCGAGCACCATGTTCCTCCTCGACTTGGGAGAGGTCCTCGAGGACGCCACCCGTGAACGCTCAGAGCACGAACTCATTCGCTCCCTCATGACCATTCCCCAAAACGCCCGGCGCCTCGAGGACGGCGAGGAGGTCACCGTGCCCGCCCAGAGTCTCCGCGCGGGCGACCTCGTCGTGGCGCGCGCCGGCATGCCCGTGTGCGTCGACGGCGTGGTGGTACGCGGTGCGGCCATGGTCAACCAGGCGGCACTCACCGGCGAGCCGCTTGCCGTCGAGCGCATGGCCGGCGACGACGTCTTCGCCGGCACCGCGGTTGAAGAGGGCGAGATCGTCATCCGCGTGGGCGCCGAGCCCGCATCGACCAAGCTCCGCTCCATCGTGAATCTCGTTGAAGCCTCCGAGCAGCTCAAAAGCGAGATCCAGACGCGCCGCGAGCACCTCGCGGACCGCTTCGTGCCGTGGAACTTCCTGCTTGCGGGGCTTGTGGCGGCGACCACGAAAAGCCTTGCCAAGACATCGGCCGCCCTCATGGTCGACTACTCCTGCGCCCTCAGGCTCACGTCGTCCATCAGCGTGCTCGCCGCCATGAGCCAGAGCGCGCACGAGGGCATGGCCGTCAAGGGTGCCAAGCATTTCGAGGCCATCGCCGCCGCCGACACCATCGTGTTCGATAAGACGGGAACGCTCACCGAGGCGACGCCCCGGGTCGCGCGCGTGCTCGCCCTCGCGCCCGATTGGACCGAGGACGAGGTGCTGCGCGCCTCGGCCTGCCTGGAGGAGCATTTCCCGCATCCCGTGGCGCGCGCCGTGGTGGCGGCCGCCGCCGCGCGCGGCCTCGAGCATCGCGAACGCCATGCCGAGGTCGCCTATATCGTGGCGCACGGCATCGCATCGGCGCTCGATGGCAAGCGCATCGTCATCGGTAGTCGCCACTTCGTGATGGAGGACGAGCACGTCGAAGTCGCCCCCGAGGCAGAGGCGCGCATCGACGGCGACCTCGAAGGCCTCTCACCGCTCTACCTCGCCCAAGACGGAAAGCTGGTGGGCGTGCTCGGCATCGAAGATCCCTTAAAGGCAGGAGTGCCCGAGGCAATTGCGGCACTTCGCTCTCAGGGCATCGGCCACATCATCATGCTCACCGGCGATAACGAGCGCACCGCCGCACGCATCGCCGCCGAGGCGGGCATCACCGAGTACCGGGCTGACCTGCTCCCCGAGGACAAGCATGCCTACGTGGAGGCGCTCGTGGCTCGCGGACAACGCGTCGTCATGGTGGGTGACGGCGTTAACGACGCGCCGGCGCTCTCCGCCGCCGATGTGGGCATCGCCATGGGCACGGGCACCGCCATCGCGCAGGAGGTCGCCGACGTCACGCTCGCCGCGGGCGGGCTCGACGCCATCGTGCGCCTGCACGCGCTCAGCCGCTCCCTCATGGGGCGCCTCGACCGCTCGTTCACCGCGGTTATGGGCATCAACTCGGCGCTTCTCGCTGCGGGAATCGTCGGCATCATCCGACCCCAGACCTCGGCTCTCCTGCACAACGGCACCACCATCGCGCTGGCCGCAGAAAGCGCTCGACGTCTCTAGGAAGCATCAATCGGTCCGCTGTGGGGCCTGTCGTTGGGAAGTGGAGGCATGGAACGGTTCACCGTCGAGCAAGACGGCTTCTTCGGATTCCTCCACTTGCCGGAGCGGCACGTCGAAGCGTACTCCGGCAAGGCGCTCATCGTGCTCGGCGGCAGCGAGGGCAACGAGAACATCCCGCGCAACCTCGGTGCGCGTTTCGCACGGGAGGGCATCGCCGCGCTCGGCCTGTGCTACTGGAACGTGCCGGGACTCCCCGATGAGCTCATCGAGGTGTCGATCGAGCCAATCGAGCGTGCCGTCGCCTATCTCCGGCAGCGTGGCTTTGACCGCGTGGGGATCTACGGCATCTCCAAGGGCGGCGAGCTGGCGCTTCTCGCCGCCTCGCTCATGCCTCAGATCACCTGCGTCGTCGCCATCTCCCCGCTCGCCTGCGCCATGCCGGGCATCACCGGCAACAAAAGCCTTGCCGGCAAGGGTCTGAGCGACCGCTCGAGCTGGACCTGGCGCGGCGAGCCCGTGCCCTGCGCGCGGGGCGGCGGGAGGCTCCCCTACCTCGGCATCATCCGCCGTATCGTCACCGAGCGCCAGCTCGACATGCGCTTCGTCTACGAGCGGATCGTCGAGCGCGCACCCAAGGAGGCCTGGATTGCCGTGGAGCGCATCAACGGGCCCGTCCTTCTCGCCAGCCCCTCGCATGACGCCATGTGGCCGAGCGACGAGGCCTGTCGGATCGTCGAGCAGCGCCTCGCCAAGCACGCCCATCCCTTCGAGATCACGCGACGCTCCTACGAGTACGCGAGCCACATCCTCGTGCCCATGGAGACACCCTCGCTCAAGCTCTTCCGCGTCGAGCGCGCCCACCCCGAAGCATGCCGGCAAAGCCGCGAGGACGCCTTCACCCAGACGCTCGCGTTTCTCGCCCGGTGGTAACGGATGCTTCTACAGCGACGCCTCGTAAGCGTCAATCATCAAGCTCGCCGCTAGGCCGAATACCGCCCCTAGCAGCCTTACCGAACGCGCGGCTTCCATCCCAGTAGAAGCGCGGAGTTGACGATAACGAGCACCGAGCCCGCGTTGTGCACGAGGGCGCCCACCACAGGGTTCAGGACGCCCGAGATGGCGAGCGCGATCGCGATGAAGTTGAGCGTCATCGAGAACGTGAGGTTGATCTTGATGGTCGTCATCATGCGGCGGGAGAGGCGCAGGAGGTGCGGCAGCTCGGCGATGTCATCGTTCACGAGCACGATGTCCGCCGCGTCGACGGCGATATCGCTGCCGACGCCTCCCATGGCGATGCCCACAAGCGCGCGCTTGAGCGCAGGCGCGTCGTTGACGCCGTCGCCGACCATACAAACGCCCTTGCCCGCGCGCTCCGAGTCATCGATGAAGGAGAGCTTGTCCTCGGGCAGGCAGGCGGCCTTGTAGGTGGTGATGCCGAGTTCGGCAGCCACGTGGGCGGCCGCCGCCTCGTGGTCCCCCGTGAGGAGCACCGGCTCCACGCCCGTCTCCCACACTGCCGAAAGCGTAGCGGTGGCGTTCTCGCGCACGCGGTCGGCGAGTGCGATGAACCCCGCTGCCGTGTCGCCCCAGCCGAGATAGGTGATCGTTGCCCCCTCGGCGCGCGTAGCGTCCACGCGCCTCCCCAGCGCGTCCGGTATAGCCAGACCGTGCTCCGCCAGCAGCGCAGCGCTGCCGGCGTACACCGTGCGCCCGCCCACCTCGGCCACTACGCCGCGACCGGGCACCATGGCAAAGGACGTTGGGTCCTTCGGCGCCGCTCCGGCGTGCTCCGTGGCTTCGGCCACGATGGCGCGCCCGAGGGGGTGCTCGGATCGCTTCTCGGCCGCGCCGGCAACTGCGAGCAAAGCGTCCTCGCTCACGTCCTTCTCGCCCGCGCACACGGCAACCACCTGCGGCTCCCCCGTGGTGAGCGTGCCTGTCTTGTCAAAGCACACGCGCCTGACCTGCGCCAGGCGCTCGAGCGCGTCCCCCTCGCGCACCAGAAAGCCGTGCCTGGTGGCGTTGCCGATCGCCGCCATGATGGCCGTGGGTGTGGCGAGCACGAGCGCGCACGGGCAAAAGACGACGAGGATGGTGACCGAGCGGATGATCTCGCCCGTCACGAGATAGGTGAGAACTGCTGCCACAAGGGCGATGACGACGATCCACACCGCCCAGCGGTCGGCGAGGTTCACGATCTTGGCCTTGTCGGCGTCGGCCGACTGCACGAGGCGAATCATCCGCTGGATGGACGAGTCCTCGCCTACGCGCGTCGCGGCCATGTCGAACGAGCCGAACTGGTTGACCGTGCCGGACGACACCTCGTCCCCCGGGCCCTTGTCCACCGGCAGGCTCTCGCCGGTCATGACCGCCTGGTTCACCGAGGTCTGACCGGAGACGATGACGCCGTCTACGGGCACGGCCTCCCCGGGCAGCACGCGTAGGATGTCGCCCACCTGAACGGCTTCCGCCGCGATGGTCTCCTCCGCCACGGGACGCGGCTTCCCGCCCTCGGCCGTTGCGCGGGCGATGCGCCGTGCCGTGCGCGGCGTCAGATGGACGAGCCGTTCGATTCCGGCGCGGGCGCGCGCCACGGTGAGCTCCTCGAGCAGCCCGCCGAGCTGCATGATGAAGGCGACCTCGCCCGCAGCGAAGTCCTCGCCGATGAAGACGCTCGCGATGAGGGCGAGCGAGACGAGCACGTCGGCCGTGATGTCGAACTCCGTCACGAGGCCGATGACGGCCTCCAGGATGATGGGCACGCCGCACAGGATGATGGCGACCCATGCGATCGGGAACGGAAACGGCTCGACGCCCGCGAGCGAGAGCACGAGTGCCACGCCCGAGACGGCGAGAAACGCGATGTTGCGCTTAGTGCCGCCCCACTCCAGCAGCTTCTCGAGACCTTCGATCATGGGCTCCCCCGTCCTTCTCGCCGGCGCGTTTTGATACCTATACCCCTATGGGTATAATGCTTTGAGGAAGAGGAGTCAAGCCGAAGTTCTTTTTTCAGCTGAGGTACTAAATCATGTTGGCGAAACGCTCGACGGCCTTGGTGAAGTCGGCAACGGTCTTGTCCGCGTCCCCGTGCTCGATACCGTCGCGCACGCAGTGTTGGATGTGCCCCTCGAGCACAACCTGGCCGCATCGGTGCAGGGCGCTCTTCGCTGCGTTGATTTGCGAGAGGATGTCCTCGCACGGCACGTCTTCGTCAATCATGCGATCGATGGCCTGCACCTGGCCGATGATCTTGTGCAGACGCCTGTGAAGGTTCGCCGCATCCATGCACTGCCTCATCGCATCCCCTCTCCGCGCCGCGCGCGATTACCAAAACCTTTCCGCCATCATAGCGCGCCGGGCCGGACAGCGCATCACACAAGCAATTACCCGATAGGTGGAGCATTCACGCTCGAGGATGCCTGGAAAGGCGTTGACGACGTAGAGCGGAACGTTTACCAGCCAATTCTGTTGCTTCAACCCGCGCAGCGGGAAGCGCACCGCCATCGTGGCAAGGCCCGCGACGAGCTCATCTGCGGCGATCGCTCAAAGTGTGATCCGATACTACCCGTTTCCCACATGTACTGATGCAGGCAACCCTAAAGACAGCCACGCAAGACGATCACGCGCACGCACGGATCGCGTCGCGCAGGAACTGCGCCGCCCCCGGCGCAACCTTTCCGTAATAGGCTTGGAACCGCTCGTCGGCAATATAGCCGTCCGCCAGACCCTTGTGCGCCTCGGGTGTGTAGGTACCCTCCGGCCAGTACATGCGCAGCCAGCGGGCGCGCATCGCCACGAGTCTGCGTGCCTCGGAGCCCGCCGGGTCGCCCGCCTCCATCGCACGGCGCAGCTGCTCGTTGATGGCAACCGCCGGCTCTTCTGCCTGCAGGCGCGCCGCCTCGCCCACCTCCAGGTATTTCTTGTTTGAGGCATCCACCACCTCGTCGCCGTAGGCCGCGCGGGTCTCCTCGCCGTAGGCCTTCTCGTTCTCGGCGACCTCACGCCAGCGGCGAAGCGTCGACAGCACCGCGCCCAGAAGCGACGCCGCCTCGTCCACAGTCCAACCCATCACCTCGGCCATGCGCGGCGCGCAGTCTTCGATCATCTCATCCATCGAGGTCTCGTACGTGTAGACACCGTTCTCGTAGCACCAGCGACAGAAATCCTCGGCCTCGGAACCGTCCGCCTCATGACCGTGCTGACCGGGAGCGGCGAACATCATGCCACAGCTCTGGCAGTAGTGCTCGGGCATGTCGAGGAGCTCCGTCACGGGGACGTCCAACTCACGAGCGATGAGCTTGAGCATGCCGATGCTGGGCTCGGTGGCTCCGCATTCCCACCGGCTCACCGCCTGGCGGGTGATGTAGAGCCTGCGCGAGCTCCTCTTGGGTGAGCCCGCGCTCGCGGCGCAGTTGGGCAAGGGTGTCCTAGTGAATCTGAATCTACCCCGATTCCGTTTACACCCCCACGCCGCCTTCTCGCTCGGGAGCACCAGCTCCCTCTGCATGTTCGCGTCCACCATGGCGACGACCGCCTCGTCCTCGCTCATATTCCGTATTATGGCGGGAACCTCCGAGAGCCCCGCGAGCTCCGCCGCGCGCTTGCGGCGGTGGCCGCTCACGAGCTCGTAGCGGCCATCTTCCTTCGGGCGCACCACGACGGGCGTGAGCACGCCGCGCTCGGCGACGCTTTCCGCGAGGTCGGCCATCTCCTCGTCGTCGCGAACCCGGAACGGATGGTCGGGGAACGGGTCTATGGCGCCGAGGGGGAGCTCGGAGACCTTCTCGCGCGCCGCCTCGTCACACTCCTCCTGCATGGTGAACAGGTCATCGACCGACGGGAGGCTGATGGGAATCTCTCGACTTCGGGCCAACCCCGCTCACCTCCCTCGCGAGGCGTGCGTAGGCCCGCGCGGCCTTTCCCGAGGCGTCGTAGGCGAACACGCTCTTCCCGTGCGCGCTGCTCTCGGCGGCCTTGACGGCGACGGGGACGGTTGCCTCGTACACGCGCAGGGCCTCCCCGTACGAGCCCCGGATGCTCCTCTCGACCTGGCGGGCGAGGTTGGTGCGCGCGTCGACGTGTATGTAGTCAAATAAAAGTCGAC
>CALUJT010000108.1 GCA_944321005.1 uncultured Atopobiaceae bacterium
GGGACGCCAGGTCCTCGAGCGAGCGGCGGACGCCCTGGTCGTAGCTCGTCTCGGCGCCCGAGAGCGCGGAGCGCGCGTCCGCCACGAGGCCCGCGAGGCGCTCGCGAGTCGCCCCCGCGTCCGCGGCGCCGGCGTCGAGGTCCGCCACGGTCTCGTCGATGCCGTCCCTCAGCTGCTGGAGCTCCTCCGTGGCGTCCGCCACGAGCGCGGAGAGGTCTCCCAGGGCGGCCCGCACGCTGCCGGCGAGCTCGTAGCCCGCGCCGCCCTCCCCGAGGCTCTCCTGGAAGGCCTCCGTGAGGGCGTCCTGCTCGCCCAGGGCGGCGGAGAGCCGCTGGAGGAGCCCGATCTGGTCCCCTACGGCCTCGCTCGCCCTGGCGAGCCCGTCGCGCACCCGCGACCCCTGCGCCTCTGCGGCGCCGAGCGCCTCGTCCAGGGCGTCGTCGACGCCGTCGAGCCCGGCGGCCGCCTGCGACAGGGCGTCCGCCACCGCGGTGCGCGCTCCGTCGACGGCCTCGCCCGCGCCCGAGAGGCCCGCCGCTCCGTCGCGCAGGGCCTCCCCGGCGTCCGCGGCGGGCGCGAGCGCGGCGTCCGCCAGCCCCGCGCCGCTCCCGAGCAGGCCCTGCGTGGACGACAGGAGCTCGGAGAGGTCCCGCACCCGTCCGGCCGCCCCGTCCAGCGCGTCGGCGGAGTCGCTCGCCGCGGCGCCGAGCCTCCCCGCGAGCTCGCGCACGCCGTCGTCGTCGAGGGCGCGGCCCAGCTCGTCGAGGACGCCCGCGCCCGTTGACGCCACGGCCTCGACGAAGCTCTCGTCGACGTCCGCCCGCACGGCTGAGGCGGCCTTGTCCGTCACGATGGCGGCGATGGCGTTGGCCTTCTCGTTCTGGTAGAAGCGCACCTCGGGGCGCTCGGCCCCCGCGGAGAGGACGCCGAGCATCCTTCGGGAGAAGTCCCGCGGGATCACCACGGCGGCGTAGTACTCCCCGGAGCGCACGCCCTCCACGGCGTCCTTGGGCGAGGCCTCCACGTAGCCGATGGACTCGGAGCGCAGAAGGCCGCTCACCACGCGCTCGCCCATGTTCACGCTCACGGGCAGGAGGTCGCCCGCGTAGCCCTCGTCCTCGCTCGCCACCGCCACGCGCAGGTCGCGCGCGTTGCCGTACGGGTCCCAGCTGCCGGCGATGTTGAACCAGGCGTAGAACGAGGGCACCGCCACGATGCCCGCAAAGACCACGAGCGCCACCACACTCGCGCGCACGTGCGCGAGGTCGCGCCGCAAAAAGCCCAAGACCTTACTCATCGCGTGCCCCCGTCCTTCTCGCCTTCCCTCTCGGCGGCCGCCCCCGTCGCCGTCTCGTGTTCCCCGGACCCGCGCGCGAGGCTCAGGAGCTCCGCCTCGTCCCTGCGCGCGAGGTCGCGCCGCTCGCGCAGCCGCTCGTGCGCGTACTCGAGCCCTATGAGGTAGCCGCTCGCCGCCACCAGCGCCGCGACCCACAGCACCAGGACCACGAACCTCCCCGGCACGAGAGCCGCCAGCAGGGCGAGAAGGGCCGGCGTCGCCGCAAGCGCCAGGAGGCCCCGACGCGCGAGGGCGGGGTAGGCGCGCTCGAAGCTCGCGGCCCGCGCGAGGAAGGCCCGACGGTGAGCGGGAGAGGTGGCGAGCGCGTCCAGGACTGCGGCCAGGTGCCCGGGGTCCCTCTCGCCCACGCGCTCCGCGACCAGGAGGTCGGTCTCTCCCATCTTGCGGTCGAAGACGGCGTTCACGCCCAGGAGGCGGCCCCGCGCCGCCACGCCCAGCAGCAGCGCCGGCAGCGCGAAGGCAAGAAGGAGGGCCAGGTCGCGGACGTAGTTCCCGTCGTAGAAGCCGGCCACGGCCTCGCGCATGGCGTTGATGCCGTAGGTGAAGGGGAGCCAGGGCCCCAGCGCCCGGAAGAACGCCGGCTGCATCTGGATGGGGTAGAGGCCGGAGGCCCCGGGGATCTGCAGGACCACCAGCAGCACGGCGAGCGCCTTGCCCACGTGCTTGAAGGCGGAGGCCAGGACGTAGACGACGAAGACGTAGACGAGCGAGGCCACGGCCCCCGCGAGGAGAAGGGCCGCGGGGGAGGCGCACTGCACGCCCAGGGCCACGACGCCCGAGCAGCACACGAGCGCCTGCACCTGCCCCAGGAGGGCGAGGAGCAGCCAGCGCCCGAAGAACGCCTGGCGCGGCGTGGCGCCCGCGGGCCCCAGCCCCTCTCGGTCCACCTCCAGCTTGAAGATGGCCACGAGCACGAAGCCGCCGACCCAGAGCGCCAGGTTGACGTAGAAGGGCGCCACGCCCGACCCGTAGTTCTCCACCGGGAAGACCGGCTCGTCCTCCAGGTCCACGGGCGAGCCGAGCGCCTGCCCCACGGAGGAGGGGTCGAGCTCGAGGGCGTCGCCCAGCGCGCCCAGCGCCTCTGCGCCCTGGGCCGCCGCGAGGTCGTCCGCGAGGGAGCCCAGGCGAGCCGCGGAGTCCCTCAGGTCCGCCGCGGCCGCCCCGAGCGTGGCGTCGCACTGGCCGAGAAGGGCGTCCAGCTGCACGAGCGTGCCGTCCGCCTGGTCCGCCAGGGGACCCGTCGCCGCGACGCCCGCCGCCATGCGCCCGCCCGCCTCCGCCAGCGCGTCGAGCGCGTCGGAGAGCCCGGGGGCCACCTCCTGCGCGAGCGCCGCTCGCAGGCCCTCGAGCGCGCCCGCACCCGCCTGAACGGCGTCGTCCACGCTTCCCGCGAGCCGTCCGGCCGCCTCGGCTCCGGCGGCCGCCTCCTGCGAGACGTCCTCCAGCTCGTCGAGGCGCGCGGCCTGCTCCTGGGAGAGCTGGTCGAGGATGCCGATCTCCGCGTCCAGCCCTCCCAGGACCTCGGCCTGAAGCTCGCGAGCGGCCTCGCTCCCCGGCTCGATGGACGCCACCGCTTCGCGTGCGTGCTCGAGCGAGAGCCTGAGGCCCCGGACGGTCCCCGCGGCGGAGCGCACCTGGCCGATCGCGGCCTGAAGCCTGCCCTGTGCCCAGCCGGCGTCCCCCGCGAGCTCGCCGATGCCGTGGCTCGCGGCGGAGGAGAGCTCCGCCAGGGAGGACGCCCCCGCGCCCGCGGCGGCCGAGAGGTCGGTGGCGAGCGAGCGGAGCTGCGCGCGCGTCTGGCCCAGCGTGGCGAGCGAGGCGTCCGTCGTCTGCGCGAGCCCCTGGGCCGCGGCGGCCGCGCCCGCCACCCCCTCGCGCGCCCGCCCCACGGCGCCGCGCGCCCCGGTGATCCCGCCGCGCGCCTCGTCGAGGCCGTCCGCGAGGGCGTCCAGCTGCGCCCGCGCCCGACTCAGGGTCTGGACGGCGTCCCCGCGCGCCGCGTCCGCGGCTCCCTCGGCGGCCTGTGCCACGCTTATCACCCGCTCCGCCACGGTCCTTCCCGCCACGCTCACGAACTCCTCGGCTATCTGCTCCTCCAGCGTGGTGGCCCCGGTGTCCGTCACCTTGGGCGCCACGGCGTTGGCCTTCTCGTTCACGTAGTACTCGACGGCCGCCTGCTCGGGATGTCCGTCCATGACGCCGGCGAGCGTGGAGGTGAAGTCGCGCGGGATCACGAAGGCCGCGTAGTACGCGCCGGAGCGCACGCCGTCGAGCGCCCGGTCCTTCTCGTCCACGAACTCCCAGCCCAGCTGGTGGTTCTCCCCCAGGCGCTCGCGGACCATCTGGCCCGCGTCCACGAGGCCCATCCCGGGGACCTCGGCGCCCTCGTCCTCCACCACCACGGCAATGGGGACGGTCCCCGTGTTCTGGTACGGGTCCCAGTTGGCGAGGATGTTGATCCACGCATAGAGCGAGGGGATGACGCAGACCCCCAGCGTGACGACAAGCGCCACGGGGTTGGTGACCACGCGACGCAGGTCGCGGGCAAAGATTCTGATCGAGGCGCGCATGGGGGCCTTTCTCGCCGACTTGACAGTTTGCTCAGGTCAAGCTGTCAAGTTGGGCTTGACAGCTTGACCTGAGCAAACTGTCAAGCCGCGGCGGCTTGACCGGAGCGGGCTGTCACGACTTGTTGCCGCCGCGGCGTGGCGCTACACACGCCGCCCGCGATTGTGGAGGTCCCCGACAAACTTGAATTCAGCCTGAGCGCCCCGGCGCCCCGCGCGGCTACAGCCCGGTGCCGGTGGACTCGCGCACGATGAGCTCGGTCTCGAGCACCATGGAGCGCGATCCGATCTCGCTTCCCGCCAGGAGGTCGAGCAGGATGCGGCAGGCGGAGTAGCCCATGCGGAAGCGCGGCTGGTTCACCGTGGTGAGCGTGGGCGTGAGCATCGTGGAGAGCTCGGCGTTGTCAAAGCCCACGACCTTGAGCCTGCGCGGGATGTCTATCCCCGTCTCGTGCGCGGCGCGCACCACCGCGGCGCCAAAGGTGTCCGAGACGGCGAAGATCCCGTCCGGGACCTCGCCGGAGTCAAAGAGGTGGACGAGGGCGGAGTAGGCGAGGGCGTAGCTGTTGTCGGGCACCTGCAAGATCCAGCCGGGCAGCACGCTCACGTCGTTCTCGCGCGTCACGTCGAGGAACCCCTCCAGGCGCTCGCGGGAGAACTTGAAGTCGTTGGAGCCGGCGACGATGGCGAGCCGGCGGCACCCGCAGGAGATGAGGTGCTCGGTCGCCCTCTGGGCCGCCGCGTGGTCGTCGACCGTCACGTACGGCGCCGCAACGTCGGTGCGTCGCTCGGCGCACTGCACGAGCGGCACGAGCGCCTCGACGGCCTGGATGGCCTCCGCGGAGAGGGGGGAGGTGGTGATGACGCCGCTCGCCCCGCAGCGTCGCAGCATGGAGCAGAAGGCGCTCGCGGTGTCGTTGGTGATGTTGTCCCAGGAGATGAGCATGTCGTAGCCAAAGTCGCGCGCGGCCACGCGCACGCCGTGGACGATCTCGCTGTAGAAGGGGTTGTCCAGCCACGGGAGGTTGACCACCACGAGGCCGTGGCCGTCGGGCGACCCCTCGCGGTACTGCTCCACCGGACCGGCGTAGCCGAGCCCGCGGATGGTCTCGTTGATGCGCGCGAGCGTCCGGGGGTTGACGAGCTCGGGGTGGTTGAGCGCGCGCGAGACCGTGGCGGGGGAGACCCCCGCGCCCTCGGCGACCTGGGCGATGGTGATTCTCCTGCCACTCGCCATGCCTAGCCCCCTTTGCTCCGCGGCCCGGGCCTCCCGGGCCGCATACCTGTATAAAGCGTGCACCATCCACGCGGATAACGCAGCAATGAAAATATCTTTCATAACGTGCGTCCATGCCACCCCGCTCCGGCAGGCGGCAGCATTTGCCGGCTAGCCGTACTTTCGCCGCGTTCATGGATTTTTCGCCGCACTTCTCGGCCTAACCGCAATAGGATGCGTGATGAAAGAACTAAAGCACTCAAACTGAAAAGTTCTTTCATAACGGCGCAGAGACCCGAGGAGGCAAGATGATTGGAATCGGCATCATCGGCTGCGGCAAGATCTCCCAGGTTCGTCACATCCCCGAGTACGAGGCCAACCCCGGCGCGCGCGTCGTGGCCCTCCACGACGTCAACGTCGAGCGCGCCCGCGAGCTCGCGGAGGCGCACGGGTGTCGCGCATACGACACGATGGAGGCCCTTCTCGCCGACCCCGAGGTCGACGCCGTGAGCGTGTGCACCTCAAACGCCACGCACGCCGAGGCCACGATCGCGGCCCTCGCCGCCGGCAAGCACGTGCTGTGCGAGAAGCCCATGGCAACCACCATCGAGGACTGCGAGGCCATGGTGGCCGCCGCGCGCGAGGCCGGCCGCACCCTCATGATCGACCAGAACCAGCGCTTCGCCCGCGCCCACGTGCGCGCCAAGGAGCTCCTCGACGCCGGCAGGATCGGCCGCGTGCTCACCTTCCGCACCACCTTCGGCCACGGGGGCCCCGAGACCTGGAGCGTCGACCCCGGCACCGCGAGCTGGTTCTTCGACCCCCGGCGCGCGGCCATGGGCGCGATGGCGGACCTCGGCGTCCACAAGACCGACCTCGTCCAGTGGCTCATCGGCCAGCGCGTGGTCGCCGCCACGGCCAGGGTGGCCACGCTCGACAAGCGCGACGCCGCCGGCAACCTGGTGGGCGTGGACGACAACGCGCTCGCCATCTACCAGATGGACGGCGGGGCCCTGGGCACCATGACGGCGAGCTGGACCTACTACGGGCCCGAGGACAACTCCACCGTCATCTACGGCACAGAGGGCGTCATGCGCATCTACGACGACCCGGCCCACTCGATCGAGCTCGACCTGCGCGGCGGCGAGACCGAGTACTACGACGTCGAGGCCATCCAGACCAACGACAACCAGACGGCGTCGGGCGTCATCGACGCCTTCGTCGACTGCCTCGAGAGGGGCGCGGAGCCCCCGGTCTCCGGCGAGAGCGTGCTGGCCGCCATGCGCGCCGTCTTCGCGTGCGTGGAGTCGAGCAGGACGGGAAAGACGGTCGAGATAGCGCAGGGCTAGTCCCGCGGCAGGGAAGAGGCAAGGAGTCACGACATGAAGATGGGCTTCATCACCTCGCTCTTCGACGGGTGGACCTACGAGGAGACGATCGACGAGGTCTCCCGCCTGGGCATCGAGTGCGTGGAGGTCGCGTGCTGGCCCCAGGGCAAGGCGGAGCGCAAGTACGCCGGCGTCTCGCACATAGACGTCGAGCGCGTGCTCGCGGACGACGCCTACGCCGCCCACGTCCTCGACTATGCGGCCGAGAAGAACGTGCGCATCTGCGCGCTCGCGTACTACCCCAACAACCTGGACCCCGACCCCGAGCGACGCCATGCCTTCAACGACCACCTCGTGGCCTGCATCCACGCAGCCTCCAGGCTCGGCGTGCCCAAGGTGACCACCTTCATCGGCCGCGTCACGGACAAGAGCCTCGAGGAGAACCTCGAGCTGCTGCCGGCGGTGTGGGACCCCATCCTCGAGGTCGCGGAGGAGAAGAACGTCCTCGTGTGCATCGAGAACTGCCCCATGTACTTCGACGCCACCAACTGGCCCGGCGGCCAGAACATCATGACCTCGCCCGCCAACTGGGAGCGCGTCTTCGAGGTCCTGCCGAGCAAGAACCTGGGCCTCGCGCTCGACCCGAGCCACTTCGTGTGGCAGATGATCGACTGCGGCGCCGCTATCCGTGGCTTCGCCGACAAGATCTTCCACGTCCACTTCAAGGACATCAAGCTCAAGCCCGAGGAGCTCGCCCGCCGCGGGACCATGGCCTACCCGCTCGACATCATGGAGCCCAAGATTCCCGGCCTGGGCGACGTGGACTGGGGAGAATTCGTCTCGCAGCTCTCGATGGTGGGCTACGAGGGCGACGCCTGCATCGAGGTCGAGGACGCCGCTTTCGAGGGGAGCCGCGAGCGCCTGGTGAAGAGCGTCGAGCTCTCCAAGCGCTATCTGGAGCAGTTCGTCATCTAGTCGCAGCCTGCCCCCCGCTCCCTCCCCTGCGGCGCGGGGGACGGGCCCCGTCCGGGGGAG
>CALUJT010000109.1 GCA_944321005.1 uncultured Atopobiaceae bacterium
CCGACGAGACCTGCAAGGTCTCCGTCGTGTGCATGCTGGCCCTCACCGAGGCCCACGCCCACCTCGAGATGCTCCAGAAGGTCATCGCCTTCGTCCAGGACCAGGAGCTCGTCGGCAAGGTCATCGCGGCACAGGACGCCGACGAGGTCTTCTCGCTCGCCGGCTCGCTGCTCGTCTAGCGGCCCGTCCCACCATTAGGTAAGAGGCGCGCCACAGGGGTGCGCTCAAGGCTCTCTTTGAGAGAAAGGAACGAAAATGGCAAAGCGTGTTCTCGTGGCCTGCGGAAACGGCGTCGCCACCTCCACCGTCGTCGCCGCCAAGATCAAGGACTACTGCGCCGACCACGGCGTGGCGATCCAGGTCACCCAGTGCAAGATGCTCGAGCTCCACGACAAGGCCAACGACTACGACCTCGTGGTCACCTCCGGCAAGTTCAAGGACGCCGACGTCAAGACCCCGATCATCATGGCCATCGCCCTGCTCACCGGCATCAACGAGCAGGCCACGCTCGACAAAATCGTCGAGGCGCTCAAGGACTAGCTGACGCCCCGCGGACACGTCCGCTGGCGTGCGGGTCCCGTCGCCCCGCGTTCTTCTCGACCGTCCTCAATGTGAGAAAGGAAAGGCATGGACGCATTCCTTGAGACAGTCAGCACTGTCTTCCAGGCGCTCATCGACGCAGGTGCCTACGTCATGCTGCCGATCATCATCACGATCATCGGCCTCGTCTTCCGCATGAACATCGGCAAGGCGTTCAAGAGCGGCATCACCATCACCTGCGGCTTCGTGGGCATCAACCTGCTCGTGAACCTGCTCAAGTCCGCGGTCTCCCCGGCCGCGAGCGCGATGGTCGCCAACTTTGGCCTCAACCTCGACGTCACCGACGTCGGCTGGGGCGCCATCTCCTCGGTCACCTGGGCCTCTCCCATCGTGGCATTCCTGGTCTTTGAGATCCTGGGCATCAACATCCTGATGCTCGTCCTCAAGCTCACCAAGACCATGGACGTCGACATCTGGAACTACCACCACATGATGATCGCCGGCATCCTCGTCTTCTTTGTGACGAACAACATCGTCTGGGCCCTCATCGCCACGGCCTTCACCGCCGTCATGACGCTCAAGTTCGCCGACTGGACCTCGCCGCTGATCGAGCACTTCTTCGGGATTCCCGACGTCACGCTCCCGACGATCTCCTACACCTCGTCGATCATCGTCGCTGCCCCGCTCAACTGGGTCATCGACCGCATCCCCGGCCTCAACAAGGTCAACATCTCCATCCGCAACGTCCAGAAGTACCTCGGCATCTTCGGCGACCCGATGATGCTGGGCCTCATCCTGGGCTGCGCCATGGGCGCCCTGGCCCTGATGCCGATCGACCAGATCTTCCTCACGGGCGTCAACGTCGCCGCCGTCATGGTCCTCATGCCCAAGATGACCGCCATGTTCGTCGAGGGCCTCATGCCCATCTCCGACGGCGCCCAGAAGTTCACGACCAAGCACTTCGGCGGCCAGTCGCTCTCCATCGGCCTCGACGCTGCGGTCGTCGTGGGCAACCCCGAGGTCATCACTACGGCCCTCATCATGATCCCGGTCACGATCTTCCTGGCCTTCGTCCTCCCGGGCAACCGCATGATGCCGCTGGCCGACCTCTCCGTCGTCACGTTCCGCGTCGCCCTCGTCGTCGCGCTCTGCCGCGGCAACGTGTTCCGCTCCATCCTCATCTCCATCCCGGTGATGGCCGCCGTCCTGTACGCCGGCACCTTCGCCGCCCCGTACCTCACGGACCTGGCCACCTCCACCGGCCTGTCCTTCGATGGCCAGATCGCGTCCATGGCCGGCCCGTCGCTCACGCAGACCGCCATCGTCTTCTGGACCTGCATCTCCGAGAACGCGATCATCCTCGTTCCGGTCGCCATCGTCGTCTTCGTCGCCGTCTGGTTCCTCGTCGAGAAGAAGATCGGCATGGAGAAGATCGAGGCCTACGCGGCCGAGTACGAGGAGATGGAGTAGTCGCCCATCTCAGCTGAGGTGGTGGGTGCCGCCGACGGGGCGGCGCCCACCCCATACCCATAGGGGGAAACCATGGAACGTGCTATTGACAAGCTCGAGCCCTTCCAGCGCGCCATCTCCAAGGCCCACCTGGCCGCGGCCGGCGTCGCCGTGGACTCGCTCGAGAACCCCGACAAGCCGCTCATCGCGATTGCGAACAGCTGGAACGAGGTGTGCCCGGGCCACGAGCCGCTCAGGAAGCTGGCGGAGGAGGTCAAGAAGGGCGTCCTCGAGGCCGGCGGCGAGCCGATCGAGTTCAACACGATCGGCATGTGCGACGGCATCGCCCAGGGCCACGCGGGCATGCGCTACTGCCTGCCCCACCGCGAGATCATCGCCGACTCCTGCGAGGCCATGATCGTGGGCGAGGGCTGCTTCGACGGCGTCGTCTACCTCGGCAGCTGCGACAAGATCATCCCCGCCATGCTCATGGCGGCGGCTCGCATCGACCTGCCCTCGGCGCTCGTGACCTGCGGCCCGTGCTACGACGAGATCAAGCCGTCCGAGTCCAAGGCCCTGCGCGCCCGCTTCCTGGCCGGCGAGGCCACCGAGCGCGACGTCATCGAGGGCACCCTGCGCTACTACACCGGCCCCGGCGTCTGCCCCTTCCTGGGCACCGCCAACACCATGGGCTGCCTGACCGAGGGCCTCGGCATGATGCTGCCCAACGGCGCGCTGTGGCCGTCGTCCACGAGCCAGCGGCGCTTCTCGGCCCGCCAGACCGGCGCGGCCGTCGTCGACCTCGTCCGTCGCGGCATCAAGCCGTCCGACATCATGACGCAGGCGGCGATCGACAACACCGTCAAGCTGCTCGCCTCCATCGGCGGCTCGCTCAACGCCCTCATCCACCTGCCCGCCCTCGCCGCCGAGCTCGGCCTGGAGTGCACGTGGACCCAGGTGGCGGAGATCACCTCCAAGACGCCCGTCATCTGCAACGTCGTGCCCAACGGCGACATCTCCTGCGTGAACCTCTACAAGGCCGGCGGCATCCCCGCCGTCCTCGAGACCATCGCGGGCGACCTCGACACGTCGGTCATGACGGTCACGGGCAAGACGCTCGCCGAGAACCTCGAGACCTCGGTGCTGCGCTGCGACCGCTCGGTCATCCGCACCCAGGACGACCCCGCCTCCGTCGCCAACGGCATCCAGGTGCTCTACGGCAACCTCGCGCCCGAGGGCGCCCTGGTCAAGACGAGCGCCGTCCCCGCCGACCAGCACGTCTGGAGCGGCACCGCGATGGTGTTCAACTCCGAGGAGGAGGCCTTCGAGGCCTACAACGCCCACGCGATCAAGCCGGGCACGGGCGTCATCATCCGCTACGAGGGCCCCAAGGGCGGTCCCGGCATGAAGGAGCTCCACCGCGTCACGGAGATCATGAAGGGCATCCCCGACTCCGCCGTCATCACCGACGGGCGCTTCTCCGGCGCCTCCGGCGGCCTCTCGGTGGGCTACCTCTGCCCCGAGGCCTTCGACGGCGCGCCGATCGCGCTCGTTGAGAACGGCGACAAGATCAACATCGACCTCACCAAGAACCTCATCGAGGTCGAGGTCAGCGACGAGGAGTTCGCTCGCCGCAAGCAGGGCTGGAAGCCCGTCATCCACGAGAACGGCGGCCACCTGCTGGCCCGCTATGCCAAGCAGGTCAGCTCCGCTAAGACGGGCGCCGTTATCGAGTAGGCCGGACAGCCGGCCCTTGCCCAGGCCGGGCGGCGTCTTGGGAGATGGCGTCGCCCGGCTCTGTGCATCCCGTCGAAACGCCTGCCCGCGGGAAATGTTCCGCGACCGGGGGGTAAAATACCCTCCAGTCACTACACATTTTGGAAGGGGGCACGACGTGGCGGACACGTTCGTGGTTGCGTCGTGCGCTGCGACGTTTGGCATCTTCGACACCAGCGCGCTCGCGCGGCTCGAGGCCGCGGGGTGCACGGTGCGCGTCAACCCGTACGGCCGCCCGCTCACCGGCGACGAGATCGTCGACTACGCCCACGACTGCGACGCCATCGTCCTGGGCAACGACCACCTGGACGCCGCCACCATCGACCGGCTGCCCAACCTCAAGCTCATCGCCCGCCACGGCGCGGGCTTCGACGGCATCGACTTTGCCGAGGCCGTGCGCCGCGGCATCACGATCACCAACACCCCCGGGGCAAACCGGGAGGAGACCGCGGACCTCACCTTCGCCCTCATCCTGGACCTGGCGCGCATGATCACGCAGACCGTCACGCAGCTCAAGTCCGGCGTGTGGAACAAGATCCCCGGCCGGAGCCTCTACGGCAAGACCATCGGCATCATCGGCGTGGGAGCGATCGGGATGTCCGTCGCCGCGCGCGCCATGGGCTTTGGGATGGACATCCTCGGCTACGACATCGTCCGCCGCGACGAGGCCTCCCACTACGGGCTGCTCTACACGAGCCTCGACGAGCTGCTCGAGAAGTCGGACGTGGTCACCATCCACGCCCCGCTGACCTCCGCCACGCGCAACCTCCTCGGCGCGCGCGAGTTCCGCCGCATGAAGGAGGGGGCGCTGCTCATCAACACGGCGCGCGCGGGCATCGTGCGCGAGTCCGCCCTCGAGCGCGCGCTGACCACGGGCCTCCTGGGCGGCTACGCGGTGGACGTGTACGAGCACGAGCCGCCGACGCTGCCCAAGTTCTTCGAGCTGCCCAACGTCCTCACGACGCCGCACATCGGCTCGGCGACGCTCGAGGCAAACCGGCGCATGGGCGACGTCGTGGCGGACAACATCATCGCCTTCAAGGACGGCAAGGAGCCGCCCAACCGAGTGACGTACGCGGACCGCGTCCGCTTCTCGTAGCACGCGCCGCGCTCCGATAGGGGGACCCTGTGGTCAAGCTCGTCTTTGTTGACATGGACGGCACCTTCCTCGACTCGTCGAAGGCCGTCACGCCCGAGAACGCCGCCGCGCTCGACGCCGCGGCCGCTCTCGGGGTCCAGTTTGTCCCCTGCACCGGCCGCAACGTCGCCGGCCTGCCGCGGGAGCTCCTCGAGCACCCGTGCGTGCGGTATGCCGTCTGCGCCAACGGCGCCATCGTGGCCGAGGTCACCGGCGGGCGCACCCTGCGCGAGGTCAGCATCGAGAAGGACCTGGTGCTCGACCTCTACCGCCGGGTGCGCGACCTCCCGATCACCTTTGACATCTTCGCGGACTCCACCGTCTATACCGAGCGCGAGCGCTTCTCGCTGATCGACGGGCTCGACCTCAGCGACGCCACCAAGGACTTCGTCCGCAGTGTGCGCACCGTCTACGACGGGAGCTTCGAGGACCAGCTCGCCCGCGTCGGGAACGTGTGCCGCCTGAACGTCTTCTACCGTCGTCCCGAGGACCGCGACGCGGTCTGCGCGCTGATCGACGACGTCCCCACGCTGCGGCACACCTCGTCGCTGCCGTGCAACATCGAGGTCACCGACAGTTCCGCCCACAAGGGCGCGGGCCTGCGCTGGCTCTGCGACTACCTGGGCGTCTCGCCCGCGGACTGCATCGCCTTCGGTGACGGGGACAACGACCGCACGATGCTCGAGGCCGCCGGCGACGGCGTGGCGATGGCCAACGCCTGCGCCGCCACGCTCGCGGCCGCCGACCACGTGACCGCCTCCTGCGACGAGTCGGGCGTGGGACGCTACCTGGCGCCGATCTTCTCGGCCATGGCGCCCGCGCGCTGAGGGCCGCGGCGCGCTATCCGCTCGTGGCGAGCGCGGAGATGGCGTTTCTGACCTCGTCCGCGCCGGCGGGGGAGTCGGCGGCCACGAACACCGTGTCGTGGCCCGCGACGGTGCCGAGCACATGGTCGAGCCGGGCCTCGTCGATGACGCGCGCCACGCTCTGGGCGGTCTCGGGCTGGGTGAGCACCACCACGAGGGCCTGCCCCGGGGCGCTTCTCGTCTCCACCACAAACTCCGAGAGCACGAGCTGCAGGTTGAGGTCCTCCTCGAGGACGTAGAACCCGCCCGCGAGCTTGCGGAGGTGCATCTCCGAGACGTCGCGCGAGACCGTGGCCTGCGTACAGCTGAAGCCCTGCTCCCCGAGGGCGGCGACGAGCTCGTTCTGCGTGCGGATGGACTGCGCGCGGACGATGCCGCGAATCGCCTCCTGCCTGCTGTCGCTGCGCTTCATGCTCGCCTCCTGCCGCCTTCCTGTGACCAGGATACGCGAAACCGCCGCCGGGCGCGGGGAGGGGCGTCCTCGCGCGTCGTCACGCGTCGATGGGGAAGTCGTCCCCGAGGGAGTTCACCACGTCCTCGCTGGTCTGACGCAGCCAGCCGATCGGATCCTCCTCTGCGGAGAGCGTCGGGTGCGCTGAGGCGAGCTCGACCGTGTAGTCCTTGAGAGCGTATACCGCGAAGCTCGTGCCGTCGGTGTGCATCACGAGCGGCACCCACGCCACGTTCTCGATGCGGACCTCCCCGTCCCCCTCCTTTACGAAGTCCAAGCTCAGCATGCCCTCGAGCTCGTGCTTGATGCTCGGGTCCTCGTGGTTGCTCAGGAAGTTGCCCAGCGAGTACGCCACGAGCGTCCGGTGGCCGTCCTTGCCCTCGAGCCAGGTCATGGGGCCTATCACGTGCGGGTGGGAGCCCAGCACCACGTCCGCGCCCGCATCCGCCAGGAGCTGCGCGTACTCGAGCTGCGTCTCGTCCGCCTCCATGAGGTTCTCGGTGCCCCAGTGCATGGCAACCAGCACCACGTCGGCGGCCTCGCGGGCGCGTGCCACGTCGTCCGCGACGCGCTTCTCGTCCATGAGGCTCACGGCGTAGGACGGGAGGTCCTCGGGCTCATAGCCGTTGATGCCGTAGGTGTAGTCCAGGAGGGCGAACGTGATGCCGTTCTTCTCCACCGTGGCGATCTCCTCCGCCTCCTCCTCGCTCGTCGCCGTGCCGGCAAAGGTCACGGGTTGGGCGTTCCAGACCTCGCGCGAGTGCTCGTTGGCGCCGTAGGAGCCCCAGTCGTACGCGTGGTTTGACGCCGAGCCAACCAGGTCAAAGCCCGTCTCCACCAGGGCGTCGGCCATCTCGTCCGTGGTGTTGAAGGAGGGGTAGCCGCGCGGGCCTATGTCGTTGCCGCCCAGGTGCGTCTCCTCCTTCACGTAGGCGAGGTCGGCGGACTCTATGTACTTCCTCACCGGCTCGTAGATGGGGGAGTAGTCGTAGGTGCCGTCTCCCGCCTCTCCCGCCTGGGCGTCCGCGTAGGCGGCGATCTCTATCTCGGGCAGGTTGTCTCCCACGGCGACAAAGTGGACGGTCGTGGGGCCGGCGGGCTCGACGGGCTCCTCCTCGGCCGGGGAGCAGGCCCTCACCGCGAGCGCCCCGCCCACCACTACGGCCGCCGCGCCAGCCGCGCCGATGAGCAGCTGTCGGCGCGGGAGCGAGGGAGCCGCCTTGCCTGCCGCGGCGGGCCTCGCCGCGCGCGACCT
>CALUJT010000110.1 GCA_944321005.1 uncultured Atopobiaceae bacterium
GGTGGAGCCCCTCTTTGACCTGGGGGGCGAGGAGATGGCCCCCGCGGGGAGGTTCCGGATGGTGGAGCTCGACGAGACGCCCTGCGGCGAGGCGCTGCGCCGGGCCTGCGGGGCAAGCCGCGTGCGCGACCTCGGCATCATGGAGCGGGCCGTGCGCGTGAGCGCGTGGGAAGAGGTCTCGCGGGAGCTTGGGACCACCACGCAGGAGGCGGTCTCGCGGCTCATGGCGCTGCGCGAGGAGAGCTCGGACGCAACGGTGGCGGAGGCGTGCGACCGGACGTGCCGGGCGCTCGTGGACGGCTCCGCGGACGTTGCGGACGCGCGCGCCCTGGCGGAGACGTTCGTGAACGGGCACGCGCTCGCCCACGCCGCGAGAAGGGCCCGCGGCGCGCTCTCGGGAGAGCCGACGCCCGAGGTCCTGTCCCAGGCGCTCGACGCGCTCGAAGCCGTGCTCTCGCCCCTCACCGAGTCGGGCGCCTACCTCGACGGGCCCGGCCTCGTCTGGCGCTACTTCAACTCGGTTCCAGAGCGCGTGGCGTACAACCTCGCGCGCCGCGACGGCGGTCGCGAGGTGCGCCTCGTGCCGGACGAGTACTATGCGGCACACTCCCACGCGGCGCGCATCCTCGGGGCGCTGGGCCGGCACGACGAGGCCCTCGCCCACGCGGAGGAGATTGTGCGCGTGGCGCCCGTGACGCCCGACGCCCTGCTCTGCAAGGCACGCTGCCTGGAGGACCTCTCGCGCATCTTCGAGGCGGCCGACCTGCTCATGGACGGCATCAGGATCTCCTCCACGGCGCGCGACATGGCCATCTGCTTCTATCGGCTCGCCTTCATGGAGTGGAGGCTCGGGAGGAGCGACCTCTCGGTCGCCTGCTACCAGCGCGCCATGGGCCTGCACGCAGACGTTGCCGAGCAGGCGGCGCGCGAGCTCGAGGACCTCCTCGCCGGGCAGCCCGGCCTCGCGCGCCTGGCGGACGACGAGGTGCTCCCCGCGCTCGAGGCGGGCGGGATTCCCGTGGGCGCCGTGGACGAGCTGCGCCGGCAGACGCGCGACGCCGCTGCCGCCTGCACGGACGCCGGCCTGTTCGCCCTGGCGCGCCCGCTCACGGGCGCCCTTCTCGAGCTCGCCAAGGACGACGCGCTGGTAGGCGTCTACCGCTCGCTCAGCCGGCCGTGACGCCGAGGGGGTAGTTCCTCCGGTACGCGTCAAGCGCGTCCAGCACGCGCGTGAGGTATGCGCGGGTCTCCCCGTACTCGATGTCCTCGGGGATAGTGCCGCCGTTGGAGATCCAGCCCTGCACGGCCCCCAGACCGGCGTTGTAGGCGGCGATGACCTCCTCGCGACTGGACAGGTTCTCCTGGAGGTAACCCAGGTAGGCGCAGCCATACTCGATGTTCACGCGCGGGTCGGAGAGGTCCGAGACCGGATACGCCCCGCCGTCCACGACTCCCATGGCGGCGAGGTCCTGCGCGGTCTCCAGCATGACCTGCATAAGACCCACCGCCCCCACGTGCGAGACGGCACCCTCGTCCCAGCCGGACTCGCACTTGATGACGGCGCACACGAGGTCCTCGTCCACGCCGTGCCTCCGCGCGGACTGCTGTATCTCCTGGGCGTGGTGCACCGGGTAGAGGAGCCTGTTCGCGGTGGAGGCGGGGGTCACGAGCTCCCATACCAGGGCGGTGGCCGCCGCCGCAAGGATCACGGCGAGAAGGACCCTTGCCCCGGGGCCCCTCTGCGCGCGCGGCGTGGAACGACGCGGGGCGGGGCGCCTCGTCGCCGCCCGCGTGGCATCCTCGCGCCGGGGCGCGGGGCGCTCGCGACGAGACGGCCTACGCCTGGTCGCCACGAGAGGACCTCTTGGAGACCGGCTCCCAGCCCTCCGACTCCCGGCGCCTCCACCAGTCGCGGACCTCCTGCTCGAAGACGTCCCGCGTGCGGATGTTGTTGAACACGTGGCTGGAGTGAGCCCTGATGTAGGCGTCCGTGGGCTGCTGGTGGAGTCGGCGGTCGAAGTCCCGGGGATCCATGCCCCTCTGGGCGGCGCGGGTGCGGCGGGCGGGAGCCGGGCAGAAGACGCCCACGATCTCGTCTGCCATGTCGAAGGAGCCGCGCATGCGGTCGAGGAGCGGGACCTCCACCACCACGACCTTCTCCGGGGCCTCCGGGTTCTTCTCCCTCTCCGCGCGCTCCTCCTCGGCGATCCTTGCCACGCGCGCGCGCAGGAGCTCGTCGATGAGCGGGAGCTCGATCTCCTCGAGCGTGACGGTGCGCTCGGTGGTGGCAAAGGCGCGCTGCGCCAGTAGCTCGCGTTTGACCCCGCCCATGGGGTTGATTACGTCGTCGCCGAACTCGGCTCTGATCTGCGGGAGGATTCTGGACCCGGGCGCGAGCGCCTCGCGCGAGAGCTCGTCGAGGTCGATCCTTACGGCGCCGCACTCCCCCATGACCCTCGCCACGGTGGACTTTCCGGACGCGATGCCGCCCGCGAGATAGATAACGTGCATGAGGCCTCCTTCGTGTCTTGGCCCCTATCATCTCACATGGGCGCGCGGCGCACGCAACCACCACGCACGGTCCACAGGACGGGGTCGTCGAAGAGGTCCCTCTCGCGCTCGTCGTGGGTGACCCAGAGGACGGTCCTGCCCTCCAGCCGCGGCAGCACGTATCCCATGACCTGCCGAACGGTCTTCTCGTCCATGCCCTTGAGCGGCTCGTCGAAGAGGAGGGCATCCGCGTCTGCCAGGACGCAGCGCAGGATGGCGACGCGCCGGCGCTGCCCGCCGGAGAGCTCGCGCACGGGACGCGCGTCCACGGGAAGCCCCGCGGCGAGAAGCGCCGCGCGCTCGAGCTCGAGGAAGGACGCGAGCTCGCGCCCGCGGAGGCGCCCGTGCGGCAGACGGATGTTGGCGGTTGCCGTGAGGTTCTCCAGCAGGCGGTCCTCCTGGAAGGTCATGGCGAGGCGCAAGCCGGCGGGGCGCACGACCTCTCCGGCGTCCGGCTCCTCCAGCCCGGCCAGAAGCCTCAGCAACGTGGTCTTCCCGGCGCCCGAGGGACCCATGACCACGTGGGCGCGCCCCTCCTCGAGGCGGGCCGACGCCCGGGAGAGGACCATCAGGCCGTCGTAGCGCTTCGTCACGTCACGCAGCTCGAGGCAGCTCATGGGCGTGCCTCCCAGCGCGCGAGGGCGGCGTCGAGCCCGCGGGAGACCAGGGCCTCCAGCGCCACGGACACCACCACGATGGCGACGGTCCACGCGAAGAGGCCCGGGGTGTCGAGGTAGACCTTTGCGTCGTAGAGGTGCTCGCCAACAGTGAGGTCGGGAAGGCCTATGACCTCGGCCGCTATGCCCGCCTTCCAGGAGAGGCCGAGGGCGAGCGAGACCGCCGCCCTGAAGTACGGCAGCACCTGGGAGAGGTAGACCATCCTCGCGCGCTCGAGCGCGCCTATGCCAAAGACCTCGGCCATCTCGAGCAGACCGGCGTCCGTCTGCTCTATCCCCTCGAGCACGTTGGTGTAGACGATGGGCAGGGCCATGATCCAGGCGATGACCACGGAGAGCTCGCGCGAGCTCACCCACAGGAGCACCAGGATGACGAAGGACGCCACGGGGACCGCCTTGAGCGCTCCCATGAGCGGGGCGAGAAGGGCGCGCACGACCCGCGAGCGCGCCGCGAGCGCCGCGAGGACAAGGCCGCAGGCAACCCCGCCCAGAAAGCCCAGGCCAATACGGCCGAGGGAGGTTGCCACCGAGGCCCAGAACCCTGCGGTGACGACGAGCGAGCCCAGCCTCGCGAGCACCTCGAGCGGCCCCACCAAGACGATGCGTGAGTCCACCGCCCACGCGAGGAGCTGCCACGCCGCGAGCCAGAAGGCCACGGCGAGGAGGCGGGCGCCCCAGGTGCCGGGGCGCCCGCCCCCTCCGATTCCGCTGTTTCGCCTGCCGACCAAGCCCTAGGCCCTACGCACCGTAGTAGAAGTCGTCGCCGGGCACGGAGCCGCCCACGGCCTCGGGGTTCTGCTCTGCGAGGACGTCGAGGTACCCGGAGAGACGTTCGGCCATGTCCTCGCCCGTGACGCAGACGATGTTGCACGCGGGGATGGCCTTCTCGGCGACCTGGGCCGCCACGATGTCGTAGGCCCCCACGAGCTCGGCCGCCTCCGCCACGTTTTCGTTGACGAAGTCCACGGACTCAGCGTAGTGCTCGAGGAAGGCGTCCACCGCCTCGGGGTGCTCGTCGGCAAAGGCGGAGCGCACGATGGCTACGCCCGTGACCATCGAGCTCCTCTCGTCGCCCGTCTGCACGGCGTCCCACTCCTCGGTGAGGTCGAGCGCCACGCGGATCTTGTCGTTCTGAGCCTGGGCAGTGGTCACGAAGGGCTGGGGCAGCATGGCCACGGCAGCGCCCTCGGAGGTGACGATGGCCTGCACGCACTCAGCGTGCTCGCTCTTCCACTCCACCTGCACGTCCTCGCCCACGACAAGGCCGTTCTTCTCGAGAACGTACTGGAGGCCGTACTCGGGCGTGGAGCCCTTGCCGGAGGCGTAGATGGTCTTGCCCCTGAGGTCCTCCACGCTCTGGACGCTGTCACCCAGCTCGCAGATGTAGAGCACGCCGAGGGTGTTGATGGCGATGGCTCGTACGCCCTTCTCGGTCTTGTTGTAGAGGATCGAGGCAAGGTTGGCGGGCACCGCGGCGATGTCCACGCCGTCCTTGGCCACGAGCGGCGTCACCTCGTCCGGCGATGCCACGATCTGGAACGAGTAGTCGTTGTCCGCGAGGTTGCCGTTGTCCACCTCGCTCATGAAGCGCACGAGCCCCATGGCGGTGGGGCCCTTGAGGGCGACGGCGCGGACCTCCACGGGCTCCGCCGGCTGCTCCTCGGGCTCGTCCGCCTGGGGCTCCGCTTCCTGGGTCTGCGCGGCGCCGTCACACGCCGCGAGCGCAAACGCAGCCGCACCAGCACCCGTCACCTGCAGAAACTTCCGCCTGTCTAGCATAAGAGACCTCCCAGCGCGCGTTGTTCCAACCTGAACAACGATAGCACTGGGAGGCCTCCCTCTTCCCGCCCCTTCCGCGAGCGGGCGCCCTGACGCCGCGGCGCCGCGGCGCTACGACCTCACCTCGAACTTGGTGCCGCACTTGGGGCAGGTGACGCGCAGCCTGCCCTTGCCGCGCGGCACGCGGACCTTCTGCTTGCAGGACGTGCAGCGCGCGTGCTTGTACGTGCGCAGCTCGCCCCATGCGGCCCTGGGGTTCTGAACCCACGGGCGCGCGGGGCCGAGCGCCTTGAGGAAGGCCTCGTTCTCTCGGGAGCGGCTTGCGAGGTTCCTGGACCGGATGCGGAACATCGAGTACACGACGAAGGCGAGCGCCACCCAGCCGAGCCAGCTCAACCGCGCGAAGAGGTTCACCACCACCACGACGATCGCGAGGTTCATTGAGAAGACCGCGAGGTCGTCGGGGCCCTGCCTTCCCCTCAGCCACTCGACCACCTTGCGCTGCCAGTCACCCGATGCCATGCCGTCTCCCTTTCGTCCCGAGTTGACTCAGCATAGATACCCTAAAGCTGGGTCGCCTACACCGCCGTTCTTCTCGCCGCGCTCATTCTCCGCTAAAGCCCCCGGCGATTGGGCAACATACTTTATATCAAAGCCTGACGTAATCAATGATGTGACCCAATCGCACAGGCAATGTGGCGAGAAGAACAAGCGACGCATTAACTGAGCCCTCGCCGGCGCCCCATGGGACGTCAGTTCATCAAAGATGCTGCCCAATCGCAGGGGGTTCCGGGCAAATCGCCGCTTTGCGGGAACACAGCGCAAGGGCCCCCGGACACCGCCGCCCCCGAGGACGTGGAATCGTCAGGGAGGGCGTCCCAGGTGCGGAGGCAGCCGGGACGTTACCGCCCCCGTGCCTAGCGGCCGGCGCCCGTCACGTAGGCGCGGGCGAGGCGCTCGGTCTCCACGAGGGCGTCCACGTGGCAGCGCTCGCGGCCGTGCGAGTTCAGGCACGCCATGCCAAAGGCGCCCGCGGCGAGGTTGTTGCCGTGAAGGGCGGCGGCGTTGGCGTCCGTGGAGTAGTGGAAGCACACCTGGGTGTTCCAGCGGCCGGGCTTGCACGCGGACTCCGCACATGCGATGAGGGTGTTGGTGAGGTCCCAGTCGTAGGGGCCCTTGGCGTCAGAGCAGATTACGCCCACGGAGTGCTCGTCGGAGCCTGCGTAGTCGGGCCCAATGAGCGTGATGTCGATCGCCACGTACTCGCTCGCCTCGTCGGGCACCCAGGAGCCGCCGCGGCCGATCTCCTCGTAGATCGGGAAGGCGAAGAGCGTGTCGTAGGCCGGTAGCTCGCCGGACGCCGCCAGCCAGCGCAGCACGTCGAGCGCCACGGCAACGGCGGCCTTGTCGTCGATGTGGCGGCTGATCACGTAGCCGTTGTCAAAGGCCTGGAAGTGGGGGTCTATGCCCACGACGGCACCCTCCGTCACGCCCAGTGCCCGCGCGTCCTCGGGACAGCTCACGTCGGCCACGAGGGAGACGGCCATCGTGTCCTCCGTGCGCTCGCGCGTGCGCGCGTCCTCGAACACGTGCGTGGAGTGATGGTCGCAGATCACCTGGCCGGCGACGGTGCGGCCGTCGCGGCAGTGAACGAGGCAGGTCTCGCCCTCGATGCTGTGGTAGTTGATGCCGCCGAGCTGCCGGACGCGCAGGGTTCCATCGGCGTTGAAGCCGCGCACCACGAGGCCGATGGTGTCCAGGTGAGCCCCCAGGCACACGGTCTTCTCGGCGCTTCTTCCCGGGACGCGCACGTAGGCGGTGGCGTTGTTGTCCACGGTCATCTCGTAGCCCATCTCGGCGAGCGTCTCGCGCAGCCACGCGTGGATCTCCGGGTAGTATCCAACGGGACTCTCCACCTCCACGCACGCGCGCAGCGTGTCGAGCAGATAGTCCTTGTCGATGTCGTGGGTCATGCATGCTCCTTGTCTGTCAACATGCCGGGCCGTCGATAAGGTCCGGCGCTCAGAGGCACAAGAGGGGGCCGCCCGGAAGGACGGCCCCCTCAGCAGATCAGATGTGGGGAGAAGCTTACTCCTCGGTGGCCTCGACCTCGGTCTCAGCCTCGGGCTCCTCGACCGGCTTGTCGCTCTCGGGGAGCGGCTTGACCTCGACCTCGGTGCCGAGGGTCTCGGCGGCGGCCTTCATGGAGAGGGAGATGCGACGACGGTCGAGGTCGATCTCCATGACCTTCACCTGGACGCGATCGCCCACGGAGCACACCTGGGACGGCTGGTCGACGTGCTGCTTGGCCATCTCGGAGATGTGCACGAGGCCCTCCACGCCCTCGCCGAGGTCGACGAAGGCACCAAAGGTGACGAGCTTGGTGACGGTGCCCTCGACGATGGCGTCGACGGGGTACTTCTTGACGAGGGAGCGCCAGGGGTCCTCGGTGGTCTGCTTGAGACC